>NZ_JBHUAL010000081.1:0-35976 GCF_042789775.1 Kitasatospora sp. NPDC056800
CCCGCCGGCCAGACCACCGGCGGGCGCGGTCGTTCGTGGGGGCGGGTCAGCCCACCGGGACGGGCTGCTCAGCGGGGGCGGCCGGCGCCGGGTGGAACCAGCGCCGGGCGCCGAACAGCAGCAGCCCGCCGAGCGCGATGCCGCCCACCGCGCACAGGGCCACCGGGCGCAGCGAGTCCTCGGCGAGCTTGCCGGAGACGGCGTAGCCGAGCGAGTTGCCGGTGGCGAACAGCGTCACCAGCCAGGCGAAGGCCTCGGTGACGGTGCCGGTCGGCGCCAGTTCGGCGACCAGTACGAACGCCGCCGCCAGCAGCGGGGCCAGCATGATCCCGGAGAGGAAGGCCAGCGCGGCCATCGGGTACGGCCCGGGCAGGGCGATCAGCGGCAGGTAGGAGGCGGCCATCGCGAGGGCCATCATCCAGGTGCGGGTGGCCGTGGTCTGCCGCCAGCTGACGGCGCCGTAGGCGAGTGCGCCGAGCAGGCCGCCGAGCGCCGCCAGGGCGAGCAGGGTGCCTCCGCCGCCGGGCAGCGCGCCGACGTTCCGTTCGGCGTAGGCGATGAACAGCACGTTCTGCGCGCCGACGGCCCAGCCGGCCCCGGCCAGTCCGACCAGCAGCAGCACCAGCCCGGGGGAGCGCAGTGGTCCGAGCAGTCCGGCGGACTGTTCCCGGGCCGGGGCGCGCCAGGACCGGGCGGGTCCGGTGGTGGCCACGATCAGCGCGCCGGCCAGTCCGAGTCCGGCGGCCACCCAGAGCGCGGCGACCGGGCTGAACAGTCCGGAGATGGCGGCGACGGCCAGCGGGCCGGCCACGTAGAGGATCTGCTGGGAGGCGGAGTCGAAGGCGTACGCGGTGTCGAGCTGCTTCTCCTCGACCACGTCCGGCCAGAGCGAGCGCAGGCAGGGCTCCAGCGGGGGCATGGCGAGGCCGGCGATCGCGGCCCCGACCGGCGCGCCGATCGCGGAGCCGGGGGCGAGGGCGAGCAGCGCGTACCCGCCGCCGGCCACCACGGCGGAGGCGAGCAGGACGCGCGGCTGTCCGGTGCGGTCGATGATCCGGCCGAGCACCGGCCCGCCGACGGCGGCGGCGATCGCGTAGCAGGAGGTGGCCAGTCCGACCCGGCCGTACGCCACTCCGGCGTCGCGCAGCGCGAGGGCGATGACGAGGGCGGTCATGCCGGCGGGCAGGCGGCCGAGCAGGGTGCCGAATAGCAGGCGGGTGACGTGCGGGGCACGGAGCAGGGCGAGGTAGCCCATCGGCGTCCTCTCCGGGTGGGCAGGCAGGGGCGGGGACGCCGCCAAAGTTATACGTATAACCGCTCAGCGGTCAATCGGACCACCGAGTCGATCTGATGGGGCGTCAGCTTCGTTCGTGCCCGGAGCGCGGGTTCGCGGCGGGGCTCGGGTGGGCAGGAACTCTCCGTGACCTCAAACAAGTACTTTGAACATCTCAAACCTTTGCTGCTAACGTATCGGCCATGACAGCCTCAGACGCACTGCGGATGCACGGCCCGGGCCCGCTGCCCGGCGCCGCCCGCCCGTGTGCTCTGACCGGTGCTGTGGACAGTCCGCGCCGTTGTCGCGCCATGGGCCGTTGCCGCGCCATGCGCTGTACCGCCCCGAGCTGTACCGCGGCGGCACGCCCCTGATCGGGGGCCGACCCCTTCGTCCGGCCCCGCGCCGTGCCGCCTGCTCCGCCCCCACCTCACCGTCAGCAACGCCCTCCCCCGGAGACGCTCCCCCATGTCCACAGCGCCCGAGGCGACCTCGTCGCCGTCCGTGCTCGCCCGCATCCGCAAGACGCCCTTCTGGGTGCAGATCGTCGCCGGCCTCGTGCTCGGCGTCGGCCTCGGCTACCTGGCCCGCGCCGCCGACATCTCCTGGCTGGCCACCACCCTGGAGACGATCGGCAAGATCTTCGTCCAGCTGCTCAAGGTCGCCGTCCCGCCGCTGGTGTTCACCGCGATCGTGGTGAGCGTCGCCAACCTGCGCAACGTCACCAACGCGGCCCGCCTGGCCACCCGCACGCTGCTCTGGTTCATGATCACCTCGCTGATCTCGGTCGGCATCGGCATCGGCCTGGGCCTGCTGACCAACCCGGGCGAGGGCACCAACCTGAAGACCGAGGGCCTCAAGGCGCTCGACTCCAAGGGCACCTGGATCGACTTCCTGACCGGGATCTTCCCGACCAACATCGTCGACTCGTTCGCCAAGGTGAACGTGCTCCAGATCGTCTTCCTGGCGGTCGTGGTCGGCGCGGCGATCATCAAGCTCGGCGCCAAGGCCGAGCCGGTCCTCAAGCTCAGCGAGTCCGTGCTGGAGCTGACCCAGACCGCCCTGTGGTGGGTCATCCGGCTCTCCCCGCTCGGCACCCTCGGCCTGATCGGCAAGTCCGTCGCCAAGTACGGCTGGGACCTGCTCAAGCCCTTCGCCACGCTGACCCTGGACATCTACCTCGGCTGCGCGCTGGTGCTGTTCGTCGTCTACTCGCTGGTGCTGCGCTTCGCCGCCGGGCTCAACCCGCTGCACTTCTTCAAGGGCGCCTGGCCCGCCATCCAGCTGGCCTTCGTCTCCCGCTCCTCGGTCGGCACCCTGCCGGTCACCCGCCGCGTCACCGAGCGCCTCGGCGTCCCGAGCGAGTACGCGTCCTTCTCCGTGCCGTTCGGCGCCACCACCAAGATGGACGGCTGCGCCTCGATCTACCCGGCCGTCGCCGCGATCTTCGTCGCCCAGGTCTTCAACATCGAGCTGGGCATCAAGGACTACATCCTGATCGCCTTCGTCTCGGTGGTCGGCTCGGCCGCCACCGCGGGCCTCACCGGCGCGATCATCATGCTGACGCTGACCCTGTCCACCCTGGGCCTGCCGCTGGAGGGCGTCGGCCTGCTGCTCGCCATTGACCCGATCCTGGACATGATGCGCACCGCGACCAACGTCGCCGGCCAGGTCGTCGTGCCGATCGTGGTCGCCGCCCGGGAGAAGATCCTGGACGTCGCCGCGTACAACAACCCGTCCGGGGACCTGTACGAGGAGGACGCCAAGCCGGCCGTCGTCGCCGCCCAGGGCGGAGCGGCCACGGCCGCGGCCTGAGGCTCGTTCGGCCTCCGGTCCGGCCGCTCAGCCGGAGGCCGAATGCCCGATCGGACGCCAGAGGGGACGTCCGATCGACCGGACGGAAAGGGCCCTCTCCCGGTGACGGGGGAGGGCCCTTTCCGCATTCCTTTTCTCCGCACCCGAACTTCCCGGCCCGAACCACCCGTTCGATGTTCGAGTGACGTTCGAGTGGAGTTCGGCCGGAAGGCGTTCGAAAAAAGGCAGGGGGCCCGCCGGACGGGCGGGCCCCCTTGGGTACTGCTCTTGTGCTCATGGTGGCGGCTGTCGGGAGCCGCCGGCGGACCCGTCGGGGTCCACGAGCGATCAGATCATCAGAGGATGGTCAGACAGCGGTGACGTTCTCCGCCTGCGGGCCCTTCGGGCCCTGGGTGACGTCGAAGGTGACCGCCTGGTTCTCCTCCAGCGAACGGAAGCCGTTCGCGTTGATGGCGGAGTAGTGGACGAAGACGTCCGGGCCGCCGCCCTCCTGGGCGATGAAGCCGAAGCCCTTCTCAGCGTTGAACCACTTGACGGTTCCCGTGGCCATGCCGTTCTCCTTGCGAGGCGTGTCGGGGGCCACACCGTGTGGCACCCGGTCCGCTGCGCTGATCGCCCTGCCTCCGGACGTGTCCGAAATTTTTCGATATTGCTGAAAAACTACAAAAAGCCTGCGGTTACATGCTCCGCAGGCTTCAAGTACTGCAAGGGGAATCAAACTGCAACTGAGGGCAACGCTAGCATGCGGCCGCTGTGACGACCAGAGGTCACTTACGGCGTGGAAGGCGCGTGTCGTAGGGCGGTCCTGAGGCGCTCACAGGGGCCGGGCGCAAGGCTGTTGCGGGTGTTCGCCGGGTCGGTTGCCGGGTGGCCGTCGGCCGGTCGGGAGGGTGTGCGTCAGGCCGTTCGTCAGGGTGGGGGCGGGCGTGGAAAGGCCCGCCGGCGGCGCGTGAAGGCGTGTCGGGTGGCCGGTGCGAGCCACCGCCGACAGCAGGCATACGCTGCGGGGAGGCACGAACAGCAAGGGAGCGGCGCAGTGGCAGCACCGGAAGCACGAACACCGGACGCGCGGACGCGGGAGCCCCGGCAGGACACCCCGGTCAGGCCGCGGGTCGGCCACATCCAGTTCCTGAACTGCGTCCCCCTCTACTGGGGGCTCGCCAGGACCGGCAACCTGCTCGATCTGGATCTCACCAAGGACACCCCGGAGAAGCTGAGCGACCAGCTCGTCGACGGAGCCCTCGACATCGGCCCCATCACCTGCGTGGAGTACCTGCGCAACGCGGAGGACCTGCTCGTCCTGCCGGACATCGCGGTCGGCAGCGACGGCCCGGTGATGTCCTGCCTGATCGTGAGCAAGGTGCCGCTCGCCGACCTCGACGGCCGCCGGGTCGCCCTCGGCTCCACCAGCCGCACCTCCGTACGGCTCGCCCGGCTGCTCCTGGAGGAGCGCGAGGGCGTGCGCCCGGACTACTTCAGCTGCCCGCCGGACCTCGGCTCCATGCTCGCCGAGGCCGACGCCGCCGTCCTGATCGGCGACCCGGCCCTGCGCGCCTACCTCGGGCAGGCCGCCGACCTCGGGCTGACCGTCCACGACCTCGGCGAGATGTGGAAGGAGTGGACCGGACTGCCCTTCGTCTTCGCGGTCTGGGCGGTGCGGCGCGAGTTCGCCGAGCGCGCCCCGGAGATGACCGCCGCGGTGCACCGGGCCTTCCTGGAGTCCCGCGACCTGTCGCTGGTGGAGGCCACCAAGGTCGCCGAGCAGGCCGCCCGCTGGGAGACCATCGGGGCGGACGTGCTGGAGCGGTACTTCAGCGAGGCGCTCGACTTCTCGCTCGGCGAGCGGCAGCTGGCCGGGGTCACGGAGTTCGCCCGGCGGGTCGCGCACGACAGCGGGTTCGCCCCGGACGTCGCGGTGCGGCTGCTGGAGCCGGCGGCGCTGCCGCTGGGGTCGTAGGGCCCGTCCTCGCCCCCGCCCGCGGGGCGACGGGAGTGTGACGACGGCCCCCCGGGGGCGCGCGGTCCGGCTCCTGGCCCCGTTCCGGTCCGCGGGCCGGGCGGGGCCCGCCCGGGCCCGGTACGGTCTGCACCCGAGGCGCGTCCGGCTGACGGTCGGTCGGCTGGCCGACCGGACGGCCGACCCGGGTGGTCGGCCGGCCGGGTGGCCGCTCGGCCCCCGGCGGTCGGCGGTCGGCGGCGCGCGTGGCCGAGCGGGCGAGGGAGCGTACGGGGATGCGGGCACTGGGGTCGGACGATCCGCGCCAGGTGGGCGGCTACCGGCTGCTGCGGCGGCTCGGCGCGGGCGGGATGGGCCGGGTCTACCTCGGCCGGACGGCCGGCGGGCGCACCGTCGCCGTCAAAGTGGTGCGGTCGGAACTCGCGGACGACGCCGAGTTCCGCGCCCGGTTCCGGCAGGAGGTGGCCGCCGCCCGGCGGGTCGGCGGCGCGTGGACCGCGCCGGTCCTGGACGCCGACACCGAGGGCGGGCAGCCCTGGGTCGCCACCGGCTACGTGGCGGGCCCCGCGCTCGGCGAGGCCGTCCGGACGTACGGGCCGCTGCCCGAGCCGGCCGTGCGCTCGCTCGGCGTCGGACTCACCGGGGCGCTGGCCCACGTCCACGGGCTCGGCCTGGTGCACCGGGACGTCAAACCCTCCAACGTGCTGCTCACCCTGGACGGGCCCCGGCTGATCGACTTCGGGATCGCCCGGGCACTGGACGCCGCCGGCGGCCTCACCCGTTCCGGTTACGTGGTCGGTTCGCCCGGCTTCATGTCACCCGAGCAGGCGAACGGGCAGGCGGTCGGGCCGGCCGGGGACGTCTTCTCGCTCGGCGCCGTCCTCGCCTTCGCCGGGTCCGGCGTGCACCCCTTCGGAGAGGGGGTCAGCGCGGCCGTGCTGCTCTACCGGGTGCTGCACGAGGAACCGGACGTGGCCGGACTGCCCGAGCCGCTGCGGGGGACCGTCCTCGCCTGCCTGGCCAAGGACCCGGCCGCCCGCCCCACCCCGCGGCAGCTCCACGACCGGCTGGACCCGGACGGCACGGCCGCCACCCGGCTGTCGCACGGCGGCTGGCTGCCGGCGGAGCTGGCGGCGGGGGTGGGGCGCAGTGCGGTGGGGCTGCTGGACCTGGACCTGGACCTCGACTTGGACCCGGACTCGGACCCGGAGGGGATTCCGGGGGCTTCGGGGGAGCCGGTTTCGGGTGGGGCGGCTCCGGAGGCGGGTGCTTCCGGGGTGGTGCGGACTCCGACCGTCGCATCCGGGGGTGGGCCGGAGGGCGAGGGGGATCGGCAGCCGCTGTGCTCGGGTGTCTGGGACGAGCCGGCGGGGGCGCGGCCGCGGCGGGTCCGGACCGGGGTGGCGGTCGCGGCGGCTGTGGCGGCGCTCGCGGTGCTCGGGGGCGGCGGGTACGGGCTGTACGAGTGGCTGCACCGGGCCGAACCGGCGGCCTCGGGGCCGTCGCCGACGGTGGGGCCGCTGCCGGAGGTGTCGGTCGATCCGAGCCAGGCCGTCCTGCCGAGCGGGGCCTTCGGCTCCGGGGTGGCGTCGGCCCCCGGTGCTCCGGGGAGCGCGACGCCGTCCGCCCCGGGCGCGGTGCCGCCGGGGACGGGCGGGCCGAGCGTGGTGCCCGCCGCCTTCCTGGGCACCTGGAGCGGGGACATGGTCACCGACAAGGGGCTGCCCGCCGGGACCACCACGCTCACCGTCCGTCCGGCGGCGATCGGTCAGGAGAGCACCACCAGCCGCAACGCGGCCTCCGGGCTGATCTCGATCAGCTGCGAGGGCGCCTGGACGCTCAGGTCGGCCTCCGCCACCGCGCTGGTGTTCCAGTCCCGGCTGGTCCGCTCCTCGATCCCCGGCGCCTGCACCGGCGGCTCCAACGCGGAGACGCTCACCCTCCAGTCCGACGGGACGGTCCGGTTCACCTCCGCCGACCCGCCGGCCGGGAACCCGGCGGGCACGATGCGCAGGGCGAACGGTTGAGGCGTGGTCCGAGCTGCTCGGGGGTGGTCCGGGGTGCTCCACGCGCTGTTCAGCGGGCTGACGCGGGCGGCGGAATGTGCTGGCGTAGGCTGGTTCGGCCGTACCCGAGTAGCACTTGAGAGAGAGAAGGCCGCCAGGTGACCGAGCTCGCAGCGACCACCCTCGATGCGTCCAGCACCGACCTGAAGGCCGTGCTCGACCGGGCCGCCGCCGGCGGCCGGATCACCCCGGAGGAGGCGCTGGAGCTCTACCGCTCCGCGCCGCTGCACGCGCTCGGCTCCGCCGCCGACGCGGTGCGCCGCCGCCGCTACGCGGGTACCGAGCACATCGCGACGTACATCATCGAGCGCAACATCAACTACACCAACGTCTGCGTGACGGCGTGCAAGTTCTGCGCCTTCTACGTGCCGCCGAAGAGCGACAAGGGCTGGTCCCGCGAGCTCGACGAGATCCTGCGCCGCTGCGCCGAGACGGTCGAGCTGGGCGGCACCCAGATCATGTTCCAGGGCGGCCACCACCCGGACTACGGCGTGGAGTACTACGAGCGCGCGTTCTCGGCGATCAAGGCCGACTTCCCGCAGCTGGTGATCCACTCGCTGGGCGCCTCCGAGGTCGAGCACATGGCGCGGATCTCGGGCGTCTCCGTCGAGGAGGCCATCACCCGGATCCACAAGGCGGGCCTGGACTCCTTCGCCGGCGCCGGCGCCGAGCTGCTGCCGGAGCGGCCGCGCAAGGCGATCGCCCCGCTGAAGGAGTCCGGCGAGCGCTGGCTGGAGATCATGGAGATCGCCCACGGCCTCGGCGTGGAGTCCACCTCCACCATGCTGATGGGCACCGGCGAGACCAACGCCGAGCGGATCGAGCACCTGCGGATGATCCGCGACGTGCAGGACCGCACCGGCGGCTTCCGGGCCTTCATCCCGTACACCTACCAGCCGCAGAACAACCACCTGAAGGGCTCGACCCAGGCCACCGTCTTCGAGTACCTGCGGATGATCGCGATCGCCCGCCTGTTCCTCGACAACGTCGCCCACATCCAGGGCTCCTGGCTCACCACCGGCAAGGAGGCCGGCCAGCTGTCGCTGCACTACGGTGCGGACGACCTCGGGTCCGTGATGCTGGAGGAGAACGTCGTCTCGGCGGCGGGCGCCAAGCACCGCTCCAACCTCACCGAGCTGATCCACCTCATCCGGGCCGCCGACCGCGTCCCGGCGCAGCGCTCGACCACGTACGAGCACCTGCGGGTGCTGGACGACCCGGCCAACGACCCGGTCGACCCGCGGGTCGCCTCGCACATCGCCTCCACGGCGATCGAGGGCGGCACCGCGCACCCCGAGCTGAAGATCCTGGACAACTGAGTCCTCGTTCCTCCTCCCTTCTTGTCGTGCCGTTGCCGGTGCCGCTGATGGCGGTGCCGGCGTCGGCGCTGTTGCCGTTGCCGTTGCACTTGCCGTTGTTGTCGAAGTCGAAGGCGCTGTTGTGCTGACTCTGCACCGGGCGGCGTTCGTGCTGCCCGACCCGGCCGATCCCACCGCCCCGTCCATCGCCGACGGGGCGGTGGTGGTGCGTGGCGAGCTGGTCGAGGCGGTCGGGCCGTACGGGGAGCTGGCGACCGGGTACCCGGGCGCGCGGGTGCGGGACTGGGGGGCGGCCGTGCTCGCCCCCGGGCTGCGCAATCCGTACGGGCACTGGCTGTTGGAACGCGCGTACCACCCGGATCCGCGGGAGGAGGTCGGCGTCGAACCGGTGGCGGACGGGCTGGCCGGGTCCACCGACGAGGCGCGGTGCGGGGCCAGCGCCCGTCGGGGGCTGCAGCGGATGCTCGGGTACGGGGTGACGGCGGTGGCCGGGCCCTTCGAGCGGGCCTCGGTGCGGACGGCGGTTGCGCGGTCGGGGGTCGTGGGGCTGCCCGGTTCCGCCGTGTCGTCCGCAGTGTCGTCCGGCGGGGTGGGCGGCGGGCCGCAGGACGGCGGGCCGCAGGACGGTGGCGCGCGGCCGTTGGACCCGCTGGCCGTCCTGCCGTTCGCCGAGGCCGTGTACGGGCGGGTGGCGGCCGGGGGCCGGGCGGACTTCGCGGTGTTCGCGACGGCCGCGGTCGCGGGGGACGGGGGCGCGCAACCGGTGGCGGGCGGGTGCCTGGCCACGGTGCTGGGCGGGCGGTTGGTGTACCGCCGACGCTGAGACGGGCGTCACGGCGGGTGTGACGTACTCGTCAGTAGCCGGATTTCCTTGTGGCGCACGGGACTTCCTTCGTGTGCACCCGAACTCCGGGGCCGATACCGGAGAGTGATTGTCCCTTCATCGTGACCTGAGGGCCCGCCAGCGGATACGATCCCGGACAGCTCACCCACTCCGTACCCTCACCACACCACCGCCCGCGCCCGCGGGTGGCGGGGCCGTGTCCCCGGCCCCGACGGCAAGCCAGGACAGGAACCATGCGAACCGCGACCGTTCCCCCGCCGCGCACCCCGCGGATGGGCCGTGGTTGGTACCTCGCCGCCGTGCTCAGCGCAGTGCTGGCCGTCGGCATGTGCCTGCTGGGTTGGCGCCAGGCCGACCAGGCCGACCGGATCGAGGCGCACCCGGTGAGAGTCGAGGGGGTCGTCACCCAGCTCCCGACCGGTGGCGGCACCTACAGCGCCGTCAGCTACCGGGCCGACGGGGAGCCGCACACCGCGGCCGCGCTGCCGCTCTCGGACAGCGCCAAGGTCGGCGACGCGGTCTGCCTGGAGCACGCCGCCGACGACCCGGGCGCGGTACGGATCTGCGGCGACACCTACCCGCAGCCGGTCGGCGTGGGCCTGGCCCGGTTCAGCGTGCCGGTGGCCCTCGTGTTCTTCGTGATCTGCGTGCTGCGCATCCGTCGGCACCACAAGGCCCTCGCGGTCCGCAGCGGGCAGGGGGCGCTGGCCGCCAACCTCGCGCTGGCGGCGGGGGCGCTCGCGGACGGGATGCCCGCGATAACCCACGGCAAGCGGTCCCGGCGGCGGCGCCGCGCGGGCGGGCGGCGCGCCCAGCACTGACGGGGGCGTGCGGGTACGGCCCGGCCGGTGAGGACCGTGGGGGGCGGCCGGTGAGGTCCGCGGGTGAGGCCGGTGAGGTCCGTGGGCGCGGCCCCGTTGGTCGGGGTGTCCGTGCGAGGGTGAACAATGGGGGGCGTGACCCGAGCCTCTCTGGACAAGCAGCCGCACGAAGTCGCCGCCATGTTCGACGACGTCGCGGCCAAGTACGACCGCACCAACGACGTGCTCTCCCTCGGCCAGGCCCGCGCCTGGCGCCGGGCGGTGGCCGAGGCGGTGGCCGCCGGGCCGGGAGACCTCGTGCTCGACCTCGGGGCCGGCACCGGCACCTCCTCGCTGCCCTTCGCCGAGGCCGGGGCGAAGGTCGTCCCGTGCGACTTCTCGGTCGGCATGCTCACCGAGGGCAAGGGCCGCCACCCCGAGCTGGCGCTCACCGCCGGCGACGCCACCCGGCTGCCGTTCGCGGACGACACCTTCGACTCGGTGACGATCTCCTTCGCGCTGCGCAACGTCCAGGACACCGACGAGGCGCTGCGCGAGATGCAGCGGGTCACCAAGCCCGGCGGCAAGCTGGTGATCTGCGAGTTCTCCACCCCGACCTGGACGCCGTTCCGGACGGTCTACACCGAGTACCTGATGCGCGCGCTGCCGCCGGTGGCGACCGCCGTCAGCAGCAACCCGGAGGCGTACGTCTACCTCGCCGAGTCCATCCGGGCCTGGCCGGACCAGCCGGGGCTGGCCGCCAAGCTCCAGGACAACGGCTGGTCGAAGGTCGCCTGGCGGAACCTGACCGGTGGGATCGTCGCGCTGCACCGGGCGTACAAGATCGCGTAGCCGGGTTCGGCGGGCTCGGGGCTCGGCGGGCCCGCGGCCCGGTCGCTCGGCTGCCCGGCTGCCCGGCTGCTCGGCTCGGGTTGGTGGTTGGGGCTGACGGGCGGAGCCGGAGGTCGGGGGCGGGGGCGCATCCGGTGGCGTGAGCGGAACTAGACTGCCGGAGACAAAGCCGCCGTCCCCCGCCGCAGTTCCAGGAGTGTGTCCACGTGTCCGAGACCGCAGCCGATCTGACGAAGCCGGACAGCCCCGTCGAGAGCACGGCCGACGTCATCGTGGTCGGCGCGGGCCCGGCCGGCGCCACCACCGCGTACTACCTGGCCCAGGCCGGGCTGGACGTGCTGCTGCTGGAGAAGACCGCCTTCCCGCGCGAGAAGGTGTGCGGCGACGGCCTGACCCCGCGCGCCACCAAGCAGCTGGTGGACATGGGCATCGACGTCTCCACCGAGAACGGCTGGCTGCACAACAAGGGCCTGCGCATCATCGGTGGCGGCGTCCGGCTGGAGCTGGACTGGCCTGAGCTGTCCTCCTTCCCCGACTACGGCCTGGTGCGCAAGCGCGCCGACTTCGACGAGCTGCTCGCCCGTCAGGCCGAGAAGGCCGGCGCGCGGCTCTACGAGCGCTGCAACGTCAGCGGGCCGGTCCTGGACGAGCGCACCGGCCGGATCGTCGGCGTCACCGCCAAGCTCGGCGACGAGAAGCGGCCGGTCACCTTCCGGGCCCCGCTGGTGGTCGCCGCCGACGGCAACTCCACCCGGCTCTCGCTGGCCATGGGCCTGCACCGGCGCGAGGACCGCCCGATGGGCGTCGCCTACCGCACCTACTTCACCTCGCCGCGCCACGACGACGACTACCTGGAGTCCTGGCTGGAGCTGTGGGACACCCGCGACGGCGACCGCAAGCTGCTGCCCGGGTACGGCTGGGTCTTCGGCATGGGTGACGGCACCTCCAACGTGGGCCTCGGCATCCTCAACTCCTCGCCGGCGTTCGGCGAGCTGGACTGGCGCGAGGTACTCAAGGCCTGGTGCGCCAACATGCCGGAGGAGTGGGGCTACACCCCCGAGAACATGACCGAGCCGATCCGCGGCGCCGCGCTGCCGATGGCCTTCAACCGGCAGCCGCACTACACCCGCGGCCTGCTGCTCGTCGGCGACGCGGGCGGCATGGTCAACCCGTTCAACGGCGAGGGCATCGCCTACGCGATGGAATCCGGGCAGATCGCCGCCGGGGTCATCGTGCAGGCCCTCGCCCGGGTCACCGACGGCGGCCGCGAGCGCGCCCTCCAGGCCTACCCGCGCATCCTCAAGGACGTGTACGGCGGCTACTACACGCTGGGCCGCGCCTTCGTGAAGCTCATCGGCAACCCCAAGGTGATGCAGATCGCCACCCAGCGCGGCCTCACCCACCCGATGCTGATGCGCTTCACCCTCAAGCTGCTCGCCAACCTCACCGACCCGCAGGGCGGCGACGCGATGGACCGTGTGATCAACGGCCTCGCCAGGGTCGCGCCGAACGCCTGACGGCTGGTGCCTGGCGCCTGGTGCCTGACAGCTGGTGCCTGACGGCTGGTCTCTGGCGCCTGATGCTTGGCGCCTGATGCCTGGCGGCTGACGCCGAAGGGCCGGACGCCGAACGCCTGGCGCGGACCGGGTGTTGGGGCCGGTGGGGATGTCCGTCCCCGCCGGCCCTACGGCTGTTCGGCCGCCCGGGGTGCCTCCGGCGTCCGGCGGGAGGCGGCGGAGCGCTGCTCGACGTAGGCGAGACGCTCGTCGAAGATCCGGGCCGCGTCGGGGGTGAGGGTCCTCAGGGCGACGAGGGCGGTGAAGACGACATCGCAGAGCTCGTGCTGGACGTCCTCCCAGGTGTGGGTGACCCCCTTGCGCGGGTTCTGGCCGGTGGCGCCGATCACCGCGGCACCGACCTCGCCGACCTCCTCGGAGAGCTTGAGGATCCGCAGCAGTCGCTCCTCCTGGGGCGACTGCGTGCTCTGCTCGTCCAGCCGTGCGACCAGGTCGTCGACGCTCTCCCAGATCCGGCTGTCCATGCGGCGTTGCTCCTGCTCCCACGCGGTGTCGTTGGTGCTGCCACCGTACGGGAGCGGGGGCGGGCGGGAGCGGGCCGGGGCTGTCCGGCCCGCCGGGGACGAGCAGCCTCAGCGGGCGCTGATCTTCACGTTGCGGATGTTCACCGGGAGGTTGGGGAAGCCGTCGCCCGGGTTGTTCTGGTCGTCCTCGCCGCCGGCGGCGATCTTCTGGAGCACGTCCAGACCGCCGGTGATCCGGCCGAAGGGGGTGTAGGCGGGGGAGAGCTTGGTGTCCTTCCAGACGAAGAAGAACTGGCTGCCGTTGGTGTTCGGGCCGGCGTTGGCCATGGCCACGGTGCCGGCCGGGTAGGTGGCGCCGGTCAGGTTCTCGTCCGGGAACGAGTAGCCGGGACCGCCGCTGCCCGTGCCGGTCGGGTCGCCGCACTGGAGGACGTAGATCCGCTGGGTGGTGAGGCGGTGGCAGTGGCTGCGGTCGAAGTAGTCGTGCTCGGCGAGGAACCGGAACGAGAAGGTGGTGCAGGGCGCCTTGTCGGTCAGGGCCTCGAAGCTGATCTGGCCCTGACTGGTCCGCAGTGTCGCGCGGTAGGGCTTCGCCGCCTTCTTGGCGTCGAACACCGGGATGCCCTTGAAGTTGTCGGCCGGGACGGCCGGTGTGTAGGCGCAGCCGGTAGCGGGGGGCGCGGCCGCGGGGGTGTCCGCGATGGCGGTGCCGGTGCTCGCCACGAGCGGGAGGACGGTGGCGGCGGCGACCAGCGCCCAGTGCTTGCGCTTCACGTGACGGGCCTTCCGGGGGGTGGTGGACGGCGGTGTTGTCATGGGTGCATCATCCACGGCCGGATGGGGATGCGGTAGGGGTTGGGGCGGCCGTGGCTCCCCGGGCGGCGACAGTGTGATGGTTTGTCAGTTCTGCTCCGGGGTGGTCGTGGTGGGTGTGAAGAGTCCCGCGCGGGCGGCCATGGCCGCGGCGTCGGCGGCCCGCTCGGCGGTGCGGGCGTCCAGTGGCTCGCCGGAGACGAAGAGGCGGTAGTAGAGCGGCGCGGTGGCGGCCCGGACCACCTCGGTGCCGTCCGTCCCGGCGGGCAGCTCGCCCCGAGCGACGGCCCGTTCGGCCACCTCGGCGGCCTGGCGGTGGCGGGCCGCGAAGAAGGCGCGCAGGGCGGCCGCGCCGGTGTCCGAGCGCTGGGCCGCGGAGATCAGTGCGGTGGGCGTGGGGCCGAGTTCCGGATCGGTGAAGACGCTGAACACCTCCTGGGTGATCCGGAGGAGGTCCTGCCGGAGGTCGCCGGTGTCGGGCAGGGGCCAGGGCTGGTCGGCGGAGGCGGTCAGGGCGTCGGCGACCAGGCCGTCCACTCCGCCCCAGCGCCGGTAGAGGGTCGCCTTGTGGACGCCGGAGCGGGCGGCGACCGCCTCGACGGTGAGCCCGTCGTACCCCTTCTCGGCGACCTCGGCGAGCGTGGCGGCGACCACCTCGGCCCGGACCCGGGTGCTGCGGCCGCCCGGGCGCGGGGTGGGGGTGCGGGGCTCCGGTGCGGGGTGGGTTGCTCCAGTCAAAGTCGACTCCAGTCGCATTAAGTCTTGCTGTGGGGTGGCGGCCGTGTCATGCTCATCGTAATGCGACTTACGTCGCATTACGAGAGGAGCCCGCGTGTCCGCCACCGCCGTTCCCGACCCCACCGTCCTCCACCCGCTCGCCGGCCACGACCGGGTCGTCCTGCTGCGCCCGCTCGTCACCGACCCGCGGATCGAGGTAGGCGAGTACACCTACTTCGACGACCCCGACGGTGCCACCCGCTTCGAGGAGCGCAACGTCCTCTACGCGTACGGCCCCGAGCGGTTGGTGATCGGCAGGTACTGCGCGATCGCCACCGGCACCCGCTTCCTGATGGCCGGCGCCGCCCACCCGACCGTCGGCGTCTCCACCTTCCCCTTCACGATGTTCGGCGGCAGTTGGACCGAGCGGACCCTCGACATCGTCACGGGCCTGCCCAGCCGGGGTGACACCGTGGTCGGCAACGACGTCTGGTTCGGCCACGGGGCCACCGTCCTGCCCGGCGTCCGGATCGGCGACGGTGCGATCATCGCGGCCGGGGCGATGGTCACCGCCGACGTCGAGCCCTACACCGTCGTCGGCGGCAACCCGGCCCGCCCGATCCGCCGCCGCTTCGACGACGCCGACATCGCGCGCCTGCTCCGTGCGGCCTGGTGGGACTGGCCGGTGGAGCTGGTCACCGAGCACGTCCGCGCCATCATGTCCGGCACCCCGGCCGACATCGAGGCGATCGCCGCGGCGAACGGTCTGTTCTCCGCCTGACCCAACCGTGCCCGTGGAGGGCATTGATCATCGGGGGCCCGGTGCGCGAAGATGGCGCCCCCTTGCTCCGCGCACCGCCCCGTCCACTGCCGGGCCTTCCGCCCGGTTCCTGGGTCCGTCCGACGCCGTACGGTACTCGCGCCCGCCGGTTCCGTTCGTTCGGAGGGATCTTTCGCATGCCAGCCTCCTTGTCCGACCCGTCCGAGGGTTCGTCCTCGTCGGTCCTTCGCGATCTTCCGGTCCTGCTCGTGGCCGTGGTGTGGGGATCGAGCTTCCTCGCCGTCCAGCGGGTGGCCGAGCCCGGGACGGTCGTGGCGATGCTGGTGCTGCGGTTCGGCCTGGTGCTGCCGCTGCTCGGGCTGGTCGCCTGGCGTGCCCTGCGGAGGCTGAGCCGCGCCGAGTGGCTCGGCGGCGCCGCACTGGGGCTGGTGCTCAGCGGGATCTTCCTGCTGGAGACCTACGGAGCCGTGCACACCTCCGCGACCAATGCCGGGCTGATCATCAGCCTCGCGATGGTGCTCACGCCGCTCGGCGAGAGCGCCCTCGCCCGGACCGCGCCGCCGAAGGCCTTCCTCGCCGCCGCCGGGCTGGCCGTCCTCGGCGTCGCCCTGCTCACCGGGGACGGCGGGCTGCGCCCTCCGGCACTCGGTGACCTGCTGGTGCTGGGCGCCGCCCTCGTCCGCTCGGCGTACGTCCTCGCGATGGCCCGCACCCGGGCCGTCCGCGACACCGATGTGCTCGCCGTCACCTGGGTCCAACTCGCGGTGGCCACCGGCGTGTTCGCCGCCGTCGCGTTCCTGGCCGGACCCGCGCCGTGGACGGTCGCGCGTTCGTACGGGGCCGGCCAGTGGGGCTGGCTGCTGCACCTGTCCTTGTTCTGCACCCTGTTCGCCTTCTTCGTCCAGATGTGGGCCGTGCGGGCCACGTCGCCCTCGCGGGTGAGCCTGCTGCTCGGGACCGAGCCGCTCTGGGCCGCCGTCTTCGGCATCACCGTGGCCGGGAACCGCATGGGCCCGCTCGCCCTGCTCGGCGGAGCCCTGGTGTTGGTCGCGACCGAGTGGGGCCGGCGCACCGCCCCCGTACCCGCCCCCGCCCCGGCTGTCGCCCCTGCTGCCGCTCCCGCCCCGGCGCCGCGCCCGGCCGGGGGCGAGGGTGAGAGCGGGACCGACGCGGTGGGACCGGGCGCGGAGCCGGCTCCGGTGTGACCCGCCGTCCTCGTCACCGGCGCCGCCGCAGCGTCCGGCGGGCGTAGTCGAGGGCGACCGCGCCGAGCAGCGGGCCCCAGGCGACCAGGGGCAGGTAGGCGAGCGTCATCACCACGGCGGCGAAGCCGTGCGGGGAATCCGGTTCGGCCAGGTTGTGCGCCCAGCCGCCGAGCAGTGCGGCCGTGCCGACATAGGTGAGGACCGCCGAGCCCAGCAGCGCCGGGACGATCGCGGCGAGCGGCCGGACCCGACGGCCGCCTATCAGGGGGATCCACCGGGGCGCCACCAGCCCCCAGGGCCGGACCAGGCCCAGGGTCAGGAAGGCCAGCGCCTCCGCCAGGGCGCTCAGCGCCACGCAGTAGACCGTGCCCCAGCCCGGCTGGTGCGCGCCGTACGCCGCGGCCGTCGCGCCGGAGAAGCCGACCGGGACGCCGAAGCCGAAGGCGATCCGCCACAGCCCCGAGGGGATGGTGCTGAGGACTGCGGCCCCGGCGGCGAGCCGGGCCCAGCGCGGGGCGGGCGGGACGTTCGGGGCCGCCGCCGCGGCCCGGTGGGCGGTGCCGCGGGCGGTGATCACGAGCTTCGACATGGTGGTGGACTCCCTTCGGCTCCGGCCTCCGTGGCCGGTGCGATGACTCAAGACTGGAGGCCCGCCAGGGGTTCGCGGCAGATGCCGATCGGGCTGTTCCTCCTGCTCAACCGGCCTTTGAAATATGCCGATCGGCACAGGCGCGCCGCCCGGGCGGCGTCGTAGTGTGACGGCAGTCGAAGGGTCGAGAAGGGGTGATGACGATGACTCAGATCCTGTCCGGGATCGTCCTGGTCCTGGTGCCGCCGGCCTGGGTGGCGCGGGGGCGGTACGGGGCGGCGGCCGTGACCATGGCGCTCGGGGCGGCGTCGGTCGTGGTCACGGTCGCCGTCTGGCTCCTCGGCCGCTGGACGGAGGGGCAGCGGTGGGCCGGGCTGGCCGGCCTGGTCGAGCTGGCCGTCCTGCTGCTGTCGGTGGTCGTCAGCCTGCGCGCCGAGGACGGCCCGCGGTGCGCGGCGGCGGCCTGGACGGCCTGCGGAGCGGTCGCCCTCTGGCCGTCCCGGTTCGCGTTCGTCGAGGGGCCCGCGGACACGCTCACGCTCTTCGGGTTCGGATCGATGCTCTCCCTGCCGGCCGTCCTGGTCGGGCTCTACCTGCGGGGCCTGGACGAGGGGCGCCGCGAGGCGGTGGCCGAGGCCAGGCGGGCTCAGCGGCTCGAACTGGCCCACGACCTGCACGACTTCGTGGCGCACGATGTCAGCGGCATGGTCGCCCAGGCCCAGGCGGGGGCCTATCTGGCGGGGATCGATCCGGCCGGCGCGGCCGAGATGTTCCAGCGAATAGAGCAGGCCGGGCAGCGGGCGCTGGCCTCGCTGGACCGGACGGTACAGCTGCTGCGCAGCGAGGAGCAGGGCGGCCGCGGTCCGCAGCCCGGACTCGCCGAACTCGCCGAGGTGGCCGAGCGGTTCACCGCGACGGGCGGCGTGAACGTCCGCCTGGAGCTGCCGGAGGAGCCGGTGCCGCGCGAGGTGGAGGGCACCGTCCACCGGATCGTGGTCGAGTCCCTGACCAATGTCCGGCGGCACGCTCCGGCCGCGCGGGCGGTCGAGATCCGGGCCCGCCGCAGCGGTGGACGGCTGGAGCTGACCGTGACCAACGACGGTCGGGCACCGGGCCCGGCGGGGCGGCCGCGCCGGGGCGGCGGCAGCGGACTGCCGGGGTTGGCGGCCCGGGTGGAGGCCCTCGGCGGTTTGTTGGAAGCCGGCCCGCACGAGCGGGAGGCCTGGCGGGTGACGGCGGTGCTGCCGCTGGAGGAGGCCGGCACGGGGCCGGCGTGATCGTAGGAGCCGACGAAGGTCGGCAACGGGGAGAGGTGCGGGACATGGGCAGTGGCACAGGGCCGGTTCGGATCCTGATCGCGGACGACCAGGCGGACGTCCGCAGCGCGTTCCGGATGATCCTGGACGTCCAGCCAGACATGGTGGTGGTCGCGGAGGCGGCGGACGGCGCCGCGGCGGTGGCGGAGGCACGGAGGCTGCGGCCGGACGTGGTGCTCGCGGACATCCGGATGCCGAAGCTCGACGGCCTGGAGGTCACACGCCAGTTGGCCGACCAGTGCAAGGTGATCGTGGTGACCACCTTCGACCTGGACGAGTACGTGCACACGGCGCTGCGGCACGGAGCGGCCGGGTTCCTGCTGAAGCGCTCGGGGCCGGTGCTGCTGATCGAGGCGGTCCGGGCGGCGATGGCCGGGGACGCGTTGATCAGCCCGCAGGTCACCGTCCGGCTGCTGCGGCACATGGCACTCCCGGGCGCGGAGCCGAAGCCGGCGCTGAAGTCGGGGCCGGGCGCGAAGGCAGGGCTGGGCACGAAGGCGGCCGCGGCGGCTCCGCAGCCGACAGTCGGGCCGACGGAGGAACTGACCACGAGAGAAAGGGAGATCGCCGAGCTGGTGGCAGACGGCGCGACCAACGCCGAGATCGGCGCAGGGCTGTTCATCTCACCGGGGACGGTGAAGAACCACCTCGCCAACGTCCAGCGCAAGATCGGCGCCCGCAACCGGGTGGGCATCGCGGCCTGGGTCTGGGAGCAGACGGCCGGCCGCCAGTAGCGGGCCCCGCCCCGGAGCACGAGGGCCCGCGGCCCCGGCGGGCACCGCCGGAGCGGGACGGCGGGCGCGCGGGAGAGGGGGAAGGGAACCCCGCCCGACGGCAGGCTCGCGCGCTTGTGAACGAAGGGTCAAGCGAGCGTTCGGGCCCCGCCACCCCTGCGAGTGAGCCGCTATAACACGTCAACATGACGTCTGAAAATTTGCTCCCTACGACGCATAGTTGATATAGGAACACGCCCCTGACCTGCCACTTCACAAGTAAATGCGACCGCTTGTGATCGTTTGACTGCTTTGCGTCGACAAATCTGGGCATGCTCACATTCGACCCCATTTACAGGGTGTCGTAGATCACAAAGATGGCGTTGAACTGCGTGTCGCAGATCACAAGCCGACGGGCATAAGATGCGCTCGTTCCAGGCTTTGTGAACTGCCTCACATGAGGTGGATCTCGGGAACCGGAACGCGGGTTCACCTCAGTGTGACCTGCCGGTTCCGATCTGCAGTCAAGGACGACTGGACGGAGGGAGCGGGGGCTATGAATGCCTACGCGCCGATCCTCGTACTCGGTGCCATCGCGGCGGCGTTCGCGGTCGGCTCCGTCGTGATGGCCTCACTCACCGGCCCCAAGCGCTACAACCGGGCCAAGTTGGAGGCGTACGAGTGCGGCATCGAGCCGACCCCGCAGCCCGTGGGCGGCGGTCGGTTCCCGATCAAGTACTACCTGACGGCGATGCTCTTCATCGTCTTCGACATCGAGATCGTCTTCCTCTACCCCTGGGCGGTGACCTTCGACGCCCTGGGGATCTTCGGGCTGGTCGAGATGCTCCTGTTCATCGCCACCGTCTTCGTCGCGTACGCCTACGTGTGGCGGCGCGGCGGTCTGGAGTGGGACTGAGCGCGGGGTGGTCAGAGCGCGGGGTGGTGGCCCACCCGTCCGCCGGCTGAGCACCCGCTTGTGAACGAGCGGACAAGCCAGAACCGGCCCACGTATCAGAGGACTTGAGGGCATTGAGAGGGATCTGATGGGAATCGAGGAGAAGCTGCCGAGCGGCTTTCTGCTCACGACCGTGGAGACGGCCGCCGGCTGGGTGCGCAAGGCGTCACTCTTCCCGGCCACCTTCGGTCTGGCCTGCTGCGCGATCGAGATGATGACCACCGGGGCGGGCCGCTACGACCTGGCCCGGTTCGGCATGGAGGTCTTCCGGGGCTCCCCCCGGCAGGCCGATCTGATGATCGTGGCGGGCCGGGTGAGTCAGAAGATGGCCCCGGTGCTGCGCCAGGTGTACGACCAGATGCCCAACCCCAAGTGGGTCATCTCGATGGGTGTCTGCGCCTCGTCCGGCGGGATGTTCAACAACTACGCGATCGTCCAGGGCGTCGACCACATCGTCCCGGTGGACATCTACCTGCCCGGCTGTCCGCCCCGTCCGGAGATGCTGATGGACGCCATCCTGAAGCTGCACGACAAGATCCAGCACGAGCCGCTGGGCGTGAACAGGCGCCGGGCCGAGGAGCTCGGCGAGGCGCTCGCCCTCAAGGCCACCCCGATCAGCGAGATGCGGGGGCAGCTGCGATGAACGAGCAGGTACCCGAGACCCGCCGCGAGCAGCCGGTCCGCGAGATCCCGGTCGAGGTGGTCGGCCGCCGCCAGGGCATGTTCGGTGCCGAGGGCAGTGGCGACACCTCCGGCTTCGGCGGTCTGGCCGCCCCGATCGTGCTGCCCGGTCCGAGCGAACGCCCGTACGGCGGTTGGTTCGACGAGGTCGCCGACGAGCTGGAGGGCGCCCTGGAGGAGCAGGGCCTGGACCCGGTCGAGGTGATCGAGAGGACGGTGGTCGACCGCGGCGAGATCACCTTCCACATCGAGCGCGACCACCTGCTGAGGACCGCCCGGATCCTGCGCGACGACCCGGCGCTGCGCTTCGAGCTCTGCCTGGGGGTGAGCGGCGTGCACTACCCCGGCGACAAGGGCCGCGAGCTGCACGCGGTCTACCACCTGCGCTCGATCACCCACGGCCGGCTGATCCGGCTGGAGGTCACCGCGCCCGACGCCGATCCGCGCGTCCCCTCCGTGGTGAGCGTGTACCCGACCAACGACTGGCACGAGCGCGAGGCCTACGACTTCTTCGGCCTGGTCTTCGAGGGCCACCCGGCGCTCACCCGGATCATGATGCCGGACGACTGGCTGGGCCACCCGCAGCGCAAGGACTACCCGCTCGGCGGCATCCCCGTCGAGTACAAGGGCGCCCAGATCCCGGCTCCCGACCAGCGGAGGTCGTACAGCTGATGAACACCCAGCACTATGGAGAGACCGAGGAAGCCGACGCCCGCGAGACCACCGAGGGCCGGGTCTTCACCGTCACCGGCGGCGACTGGGGCGAGGTGGTCGAGGCGGTCGGCCGGGCCGACGACGAGCGCATCATCGTCAACATGGGCCCCCAGCACCCGTCCACCCACGGCGTGCTGCGGCTGATCCTGGAGATCGACGGCGAGACGGTGAAGGAGGCCCGCTGCGGCATCGGCTACCTCCACACCGGCATCGAGAAGAACATGGAGTTCCGCAGCTGGGTCCAGGGCACCACCTTCGTGACCCGCATGGACTACCTGACCCCGCTGTTCAACGAGACGGCCTACTGCCTGGCGGTCGAGAAGCTGCTCGGCATCACCGGCGACGTCCCGGACCGCGCCAACGTCATCCGGGTGATGATGATGGAGCTCAACCGGATCGCCTCGCACCTGGTCTGCCTGGCCACCGGCGGCATGGAGATCGGCTCCACCACCCTGATGATCTACGGCTTCCGGGACCGCGAACTGATCCTGGACGTCTTCGAGCTGGTCACCGGCCTGCGCATGAACCACGCGTACGTGCGCCCCGGCGGCCTCGCCCAGGACCTGCCGCCCGGCGCGGTCGACCAGATCCGCGAGGCGGTCAAGGTCTTCCGCTCCCGGATGCACGAGTACGACAAACTCGCCACCGGCAACCCGGTGTTCAAGGCCCGCCTGGTCGACGTCGGCTTCCTGGACCTGCCCGGCTGCCTGGCCCTCGGCGCCACCGGTCCGATCCTGCGCGCCACCGGCCTGCCGCACGACCTGCGCAAGACCGACCCGTACTGCGGTTACCAGGACTACGACTTCGAGGTCGCGATCGCGGAGAGCGCCGACTCCTACGGCCGCTTCCTGATCCGCCTGGAGGAGATGAAGCAGTCGCTGCGGATCGTCGAGCAGTGCCTGGACCGGCTGCGGCCCGGCCCGGTCATGGTGGCCGACAAGAAGATCGCCTGGCCGGCCCAACTGGCCGTCGGCCCGGACGGGATGGGCAACTCCCTCGATCACATCCGCAAGATCATGGGCACCTCGATGGAGGCCCTGATCCACCACTTCAAGCTGGTCACCGAGGGCTTCCGGGTCCCGGTCGGCCAGGCGTACGCGGCGGTCGAGTCGCCCAAGGGCGAGCTGGGCGTGCACGTGGTCAGCGACGGCGGGACGCGTCCGTACCGGGTCCACTTCCGGGACCCGTCGTTCACCAATCTGCAGACGATGGCGGCGATGTGCGAGGGCGGCCAGGTGGCCGACGTGATCGTCGCGGTGGCCGGGATCGACCCGGTGATGGGAGGCGTGGACCGGTGACCAACGTCGAACTCGGACTGCCGGCACTGCCGGCCGCACCGTACCCCGAGGAGGTGCGTGCCCGGCTGGCCGCCGACGCAGCCGAGCTGATCGCCCGCTACCCGCAGGCCCGCTCGGCGCTGCTGCCGCTGCTGCACCTGGTGCAGGCGGAGGAGGGCTTCGTCAGCCCGACCGGGATCCGCTTCTGCGCCGAACAGCTGGACCTCACCACCGCCGAGGTCACCGCGGTCGCGACCTTCTACACCATGTACCGGCGTCGCCCGGCCGGGAAGTACCACGTCGGGGTCTGCACCAACACCCTGTGCGCGGTGCTCGGCGGCGACCAGATCTTCGCCGAGCTCCAGGAGCACCTGGGCGTCCGCAACAACGAGACCACCGAGGACGGCGAGGTCTCGATCGAGCACATCGAGTGCAACGCGGCCTGCGACTACGCGCCCGTGGTGATGGTCAACTGGGAGTTCTTCGACAACCAGACCCCGGACAGCGCCCGGCAGCTGGTCGACGACCTGCGCGCCGGCCGAGAGGTCCGGCCCACCCGCGGCGCCCGGCTGTGCGGCTTCAAGGAGACCTCCCGGATCCTGGCCGGCTTCCCCGACGAGCGCCCGGGGGCCAACGACGAGTCCGGCGCCGGCGGCGCGCCCTCCCTGGCCGGCCTGCGGCTGGCCCGCGGCGAGGCGCTGCCCGGCGCCCCCGGCACCAAGGTGGTCGCCCCGCGCCCCGAATCCCCGCGCTCCGACGCACCCCGCCCCGACGCACCCCGCCCCGAGGCCAACGGCCAGGCAGGCAACGGCCAGGCGGGCAACGGCCAGGAAGGGAGCGAAGCGTGATGACCTCCGCCGAGCCGGCCGAGAAGCTGCTCACCCCGGTCCTGTCCGACTCCTGGGACGACAGCCGCCCCTGGACGCTCGACACCTACCGCCGCCACCACGGCTACGAGGGCCTCAAGGCGGCCCTCGCCATGCCGCCGGACGACGTGATCGCCCTGGTCAAGGACTCCGGCCTGCGCGGCCGCGGCGGCGCCGGCTTCCCCACCGGGATGAAGTGGCAGTTCATCCCGCAGAACGACGGCAAGCCGCACTACCTGGTGGTCAACGCGGACGAGTCCGAGCCGGGCACCTGCAAGGACATCCCGCTGCTGTTCGCCAACCCGCACGCGCTGATCGAGGGCATGATCATCGCCTCCTACGCGATCCGCTGCGACCACGCCTTCATCTACCTGCGCGGCGAGGTCGTCCCGGTGCTGCGCCGGCTGCACGCGGCCGTCGCCGAGGCGTACGGGGCGGGGCTGCTGGGCCGGAACATCCTCGGCTCGGGCGTCGACCTGGACATCACCGTGCACGCCGGCGCCGGCGCCTACATCTGCGGCGAGGAGACGGCGCTGCTGGACTCGCTGGAGGGCCGCCGCGGCCAGCCCAGGCTGCGGCCCCCGTTCCCGGCCATCGCCGGCCTGTACGCCTGCCCGACGGTGGTCAACAACGTCGAGTCGATCGCCTCGGTGCCGCCGATCCTGTCCCGCGGCAAGGAGTGGTTCAAGGCCCTGGGCACCGAGAAGTCCCCCGGCTTCACGCTCTACTCTCTCTCCGGCCACGTCACCAACCCCGGCCAGTACGAGGCCCCGCTCGGCGTCACGCTGCGCCAGCTGCTCGACCTCAGCGGCGGCGTCCGCGCCGGGCACCGGCTGAAGTTCTGGACCCCGGGCGGCTCCTCCACCCCGATGTTCACCGACGAGCACCTCGACGTCCCGCTGGACTACGAGGGCGTCGGGGCGGCCGGCTCGATGCTTGGCACCAAGGCGCTCCAGGTCTTCGACGAGACGACCTGCGTGGTGCGGGCCGTCACCCGCTGGACGGAGTTCTACGCCCACGAGTCCTGCGGCAAGTGCACCCCCTGCCGCGAGGGCACCTACTGGCTGGTCCAGCTGCTCAAGCGGATCGAGGCGGGCCAGGGCGTCGACGGGGACCTGGAGAAGCTCCTCGACATCGCCGACAACATCAACGGCAAGTCGTTCTGCGCCCTGGGCGACGGCGCGGCCAGTCCGATCGTCTCCTCGCTCCAGCACTTCCGGGCCGAGTACGAGCAGCACCTGGCCGAGCGCCGCTGCCCGTTCGACCCGGCCGCCTCCACCGTCTGGGCCGACGGCCCCCGCCCCGGCCACCAGTCCGCCACCGAAAGGGAGGTGCACGCGTGACGATCACAGAGCCAACGGCCTCCGAGACAGCGGTCGAACTGGTCACGCTCACCATCGACGGCGTCGAAGTGCGGGTCCCCAAGGGAACGTTGGTGATCAGGGCCGCCGAGACCATCGGCACCCAGATCCCGCGCTTCTGCGACCACCCGCTGCTCGACCCGGCCGGCGCCTGCCGCCAGTGCATCGTCGAGGTCGAGGGCCAGCGCAAGCCGGTCGCCTCCTGCACCATCCCGGTGGCCGAGGGCATGGTGGTGCGCACCCAGCTCAGCTCGCCGGTGGCCGAGAAGGCCCAGCGCGGCGTGATGGAGCTGCTGCTGATCAATCACCCGCTGGACTGCCCGGTCTGCGACAAGGGCGGTGAGTGCCCGCTGCAGAACCAGGCGATGAGCAGCGGCGCCGCCGACTCCCGCTTCGAGGGGATGAAGCGCACCTACGAGAAGCCGGTGCCGATCAGCAGCCAGGTGCTGCTGGACCGCGAGCGCTGCGTGCTGTGCGCGCGCTGCACCCGCTTCTCGCAGCAGATCGCCGGGGACCCGTTCATCGACCTGGTGGAGCGCGGGGCGCTGCAGCAGGTCGGCACCGGCGAGGGCGACGACTTCGAGTCCTACTTCTCCGGGAACACCATCCAGATCTGCCCGGTGGGCGCGCTCACCTCGGCGGCGTACCGGTTCCGCTCGCGCCCCTTCGACCTGGTCTCCTCGCCGAGCGTGTGCGAGCACTGCGCCTCGGGCTGCGCGCAGCGCACCGACCACCGGCGCGGCAAGGTGCTGCGCCGGCTGGCGGGCGAGGACCCGGCGGTGAACGAGGAGTGGAACTGCGACAAGGGCCGCTTCGCCTTCCGCTACGCCCAGCAGCGCGACCGGCTGACCACCCCGCTGGTGCGGGTGGACGGCGAGCTGGTGCCGGCCTCCTGGCCGGAGGCGCTGGCCCGGGCGGCCGAGGGGCTGCGCGGGGTCCGGGCGGGGGTGCTGGCCGGCGGCCGGGTGACGGTCGAGGACGCCTACGCGTACGGGAAGTTCGCGCGGGTGGTGCTGGGCACCAACGACGTGGACTTCCGGGCCCGCCCGCACAGCGGCGAGGAGGCGGACTTCCTGGCCGCGGCGGTGGCCGGGCGGGGCGTCGACGTGGACGGCACCGGGGTGTCGTACGAGGACCTCGACCGGGCGCCGGCGGTGCTGCTGGCGGGCTTCGAGCCGGAGGAGGAGTCGCCGATCGTCTTCCTGCGGCTGCGCAAGGCGACCCGGGCGACGGGCCTGAAGGTGTTCTCGGTGGCCGCGTTCGGCTCCCGGGGCCTGGCGAAGCTGCGCGGGGCGCTGCTGCCGGCCGCCCCCGGCACCGAGCCGGAGTGGTTCGCGGCGCTGGCGGCGGACGAGCCGCTGAACGACGACGCGGGCCGGGCGGCCGAACTGCTGCGCACCCCGGGCGCGGTGATCCTGGCGGGCGAGCGGCTGGCCGCCGTCCCGGGCGGGCTGACGGCGGTGCTGCGGTTGGCGCACGCGACGGGCGCGAAGCTCGCCTGGGTGCCGCGCCGGGCCGGTGAGCGCGGGGCCGTCGAGGCGGGCGTGCTGCCGGGCCTGCTGCCCGGCGGGCGTCCGGTGGCCGTTCCGGCGGCCCGGGCGGAGGCGGCCGCGGTGTGGGGCGGTGCCGAGCCGCCGTCCCGGCCGGGCCGGGACACCGACGGGATCCTGGCGGCGGCCGTGGCGGGCGAGTTGGACGCGCTGCTGGTCGGCGGCGTGGACCCGGACGACCTGCCGGATCCGGCGCTGGCCGACGAGGCGCTGGCGGTGGTGCCGTTCCTGGTGTCGCTGGAGCTGCGGCCCTCGGCGGTGACGGCGCGGGCCGACGTGGTGCTGCCGGTGGCGGCGGCGGCGGAGAAGGCCGGCACCTTCCTGGACTGGGAGGGCCGGGTGCGGATGTTCGAGTCGGCGCTCAAGCCGGACCAGCAGATGGGCCGCCACCTCCAGCCGGACCTGCGGGTGCTGGGCATGCTGGCCGACGCGCTGGGCCACCGGCTGGGCCTGCCGGACGTCCGGGCGGCCCGGCTGGAGCTGGACCGCTTCGCCCCCTGGGAGGGCGACCGCACGGCCGACCCGGCGGCGCACCCGGGCCTGCTGCCCCGACCGGCCACCGGCCAGGCGGTGCTGGCGGGTTGGCGCCTGCTGCTGGACAACGGCGTGCTGCAGCAGGGGGACCCGCACCTGGCGGGCACCCGGCACCGGACGGTGGCCCGGATCTCGGCGGAGACGGCCAAGGAGATCGGCGCCGGGGCGGCCGAGGAGCTGCGGCTGACCGGTCCGGCCGGATCGCTGACCCTGCCGCTGGAGGTCACCGACTCGATCCCGGACCGCACGGTCTGGGTCCCGCTCGACTCCACGCCGGGCGGCGCCCACCGCGCGCTCGGCACCACCGTCGGCCACCTGGTCACGATCGCCGCGGCCGAGTCGGAACCCGAGCCCGAACCCGAGCCCGAAGTCGGACCCGGACCCGAAGTCGGACCCGCACCCGGGGCCGGCTCCGAACCCGGGGCCGCGGACGAGACCGCCGGCGACGGCACAGGGGAGGACCGATGACGTCGCAGCCGTACGAGACGCTCCACTTCTTCGGGCAGGACCCGTGGTGGCTGGTGCTGCTGAAGGCGGTGTTCTGCTTCGCCTTCCTGGTCCTGACGGTGCTGATCGCGATCGTCTGGGAGCGCAAGGTGGTGGCCTGGATGCAGCTGCGCATCGGGCCCAACCGGCACGGCCCGTGGGGCCTGCTGCAGTCGCTGGCGGACGGCGTGAAGCTGGCGCTGAAGGAAGACCTGGTGGTCAAGGGCTCGGACAAGGTGGTCTACATCCTGGCCCCGATCGTCTGCGCCATCCCCGCGTTCATGGCCTTCGCGGTGATCCCGTTCGGTCCGGCCGGCAACGAGGTGTCGATCTTCGGCACCCGTACGCCGCTCCAGCTGACGGACTTCCCGGTCGCGCTGCTGTACGTCCTGGCGACGGCCTCGGTGGGCATCTACGGCATCGTGCTGGCCGGCTGGTCCTCGGGTTCGACGTACCCGCTGCTGGGCGGGCTGCGCTCGTCCGCGCAGATGATCAGCTACGAGATCGCGATGGGCCTGTCCTTCGCGGCGGTGTTCATCTACTCGGGCTCGATGTCGACCTCGGAGATCGTGGCGCACCAGCAGCCGACCTGGTTCGCGGCGCTGCTGCCGGTGTCGTTCATCGTCTACATCATCGCGATGGTCGGCGAGACCAACCGGGCGCCGTTCGACCTGCCGGAGGCCGAGGGCGAGCTGGTCGGCGGCTTCAACACCGAGTACTCCTCGCTGAAGTTCGCGATGTTCATGCTGGCCGAGTACGTGAACATGGTGACGGTCTCGGCGGTGGCCTCGACCCTCTTCCTGGGCGGCTGGCGGGCCCCGTGGCCGGTGACGACCTTCTGGGAGGGCGCCAACCACGGCTGGTGGCCGATGCTGTGGATCACGCTGAAGATCCAGCTGCTGCTGTTCTTCTTCATCTGGCTGCGCGGCACGCTGCCCCGGCTCCGCTACGACCAGTTCATGAAGCTGGGCTGGAAGGTGCTGATCCCGGTCTCGCTGGTGTGGCTGGTGCTGATCGCGAGCGTGCGGGCGCTGCGCAACGAGGGCTACGGCTTCGGCCAGGTGGTGCTGTACGTGGGTGCCCCGGTCGGGGCGGTGCTGCTGCTGGCGCTGCTGCGGGACTTCCTGAGGAAGCAGCCGGAGTCCGGGGAGGCCCCGCCCGGTGCGGGCCCGGCCCGGCCGAAGGACGGGGGGGAGTTCGACCCGATGGCGGGCGGCTACCCCGTCCCGCCGCTGCCCGGCCAGGTGCTCCCGCCGGTGCCGCGCCGCCGCAGCCGTGCCCCGAAGCAACTCCAGGACGCCCTCAACGGGGCCGACCATTCCGAAGGGAGCTGAACCGAGATGTCCGACCAGTCCGATCGAACGGGCCACGCCGAACGGGGCGACCGTCCGTCGATCCTCGGCCCGGCCGCCGGCTTCGGCGTGACCTTCAAGGCCATGTTCAAGAAGCGGCTCACCGAGCAGTACCCGGAGCAGAAGAAGCCCACCGCTCCGCGCTTCCACGGCCGCCACCAGCTGAACCGGCACCCGGACGGCCTGGAGAAGTGCGTCGGCTGCGAGCTGTGCGCGTGGGCCTGCCCGGCCGACGCGATCTACGTGGAGGGCGCGGACAACCAGGACGAGGAGCGCTACTCCCCGGGTGAGCGCTACGGCGCGGTGTACCAGATCAACTACGCCCGCTGCATCCTGTGCGGGCTGTGCATCGAGGCCTGCCCGACCAGGGCGCTGACCATGACCAACGAGTACGAGCTGGCCGACTCCTCCCGGCGGGACCTCATCTTCACCAAGGAGCAGCTGCTGGTGGGCCTGTCCGAGGGCATGGTCGACACCCCGCACGCGATCTTCCCGGGCACCGACGAGGGCGCGTACTACCGGGGCGAGGTCACCGCGGCGGCGCCGGGGACGGTCCAGCAGGAGCGCACCGAGCGGGACAAGGAGGTGCAGCAGTGATCGCGCGGCTGGCGGAGGCGACCGGGACGACCTCGACGGGCGAGGCCGTCCAGTTCTGGGTGCTCGCGGTGATCGCGGTCGGCGGTGCGCTCGGCATGGTGCTGATGCGCAAGGCCGTGCACAGCGCGCTCTGCCTGGCGGCCACCATGATGGCGCTGGCGGTCTGTTACATGGCCCAGGGTGCGGTGTTCCTGGGCGTGGTGCAGATCGTGGTCTACACCGGCGCGATCATGATGCTGTTCCTGTTCGTGGTGATGCTGGTCGGCGTCACCAGTGAGGACTCGCTGAAGGAGCAGCTGAAGGGCCAGCGGTTCGCCGCGGCGCTGTGCGGGCTGGGCTTCGGCGTGCTGCTGATCGCCGGGATCGCCAACGCGAAGCTGGACCACTTCACCGGGCTGTCCGAGGCGAACGCCGAGGGCAACGTGCCGGGCCTGGCCCGGCTGATCTTCACCCGCTACGTGTGGGCCTTCGAGGTCACCGGCGCGCTGCTGATCACCGCGGCGATCGGCGCGATGGTGCTGACCCACCGGGAGCACGTGAAGGCGCCGAAGACGCAGCGCGAGCTGGCGGCGCAGCGGGTCGTGGACAACATCCAGCTGCCGCCGCTGCCGGCGCCGGGCGTGTACGCCCGGCACAACGCGGTGGACGTGCCGGGGCTGCTGCCGGACGGCACGATCGCCGAGGACTCGGTGATGGCGACGCTGCGCGAGCGCGGCCAGGTCCGGGACGTCAGCCAGGCGATGCTGCGGCGGATGGCGGAGCTGGAGAACAGCACGGCGGACTGGCTGGGCCGTCCGTCCTCGGAGCGGCCGGCCGTGAAGGCCCCGCGCAAGTCGCTGGAGCCGGTGCCGGCCAACGGCGCCCCGCTGCCGGCGAACGGCGGGCCGGTGCCGGCGAACAACGTGAAGCACCCGGCCGACGAGGAGGGCGCGGAGTGAACCCGGTCAACTACCTCTACCTGTCGGCCCTGTTGTTCACCATCGGAGCGGCCGGGGTGCTGGTCCGACGGAACGCGATCGTGCTGTTCATGTGCGTGGAGCTGATGCTGAACGCCTCGAACCTCGCCCTGGTGACCTTCTCCCGGCTGCACGGGACCTTGGACGGCCAGATCATCGCGTTCTTCACGATGGTGGTCGCGGCGGCCGAGGTCGTGGTCGGCCTCGCCATCATCGTCTCCATCTTCCGGACCAGGCACTCCGCTTCGGTCGACGACAGCAACCTGATGAAGCTGTAGGCGGAGGGCCCTCGGTGAAATCTCTCATTCCGCTGCTGGTGGCGGCTCCACTGGCGGGCGCCGCCCTGCTGCTGCTCGGCGGCCGGGCGCTGGACCGCTTCGGCCACTGGCTGGCCACCGCGCTCGCGGCGCTCTCGTTCGGCTTCGGCCTGGCCCTGTTCTCGGACATGCTCGGCCGTGACGCCGAGCACCGGGCGATCACCCGGCACCTGTTCAGCTGGATCCCGGTGAACGGCTTCCAGGCCGATATCTCCTTCCGGCTCGACCAGCTGTCGATGACCTTCGTCCTGCTGATCACCGGTGTCGGCACGCTGATCCACCTCTACTCGGTCGGCTACATGGCGCACGACGAGCGCCGGCGCCGCTTCTTCGCGTACCTGAACCTGTTCCTGGCCGCCATGCTGCTGCTGGTGGTCGCGGACAACTACCTGCTGCTGTACTTCGGCTGGGAGGGCGTGGGCCTGGCCTCGTACCTCCTGATCGGCTTCTGGCAGCACAAGCCGAGTGCGGCGACGGCGGCGAAGAAGGCCTTCATCGTCAACCGGGTCGGCGACATGGGCCTGTCCATCGCGATCATGCTGATGTTCGCGGAGTTCGGCTCCTTCGCCTTCGACCCGGTCTTCGGCGGTGCCCACCAGGCGAGCGAGGGCAAGCTGACGGCGATCGGCCTGATGCTGCTGCTGGCGGCCTGCGGCAAGTCGGCGCAGGTGCCGCTGCAGTCCTGGCTCGGGGACGCGATGGAGGGCCCGACCCCGGTGTCGGCGCTGATCCACGCGGCCACCATGGTGACCGCGGGCGTCTACCTGATCACCCGCTCCTCGGCGGTCTTCGACCTGGCGCCGGACGCGCAGACCGCCGTGGTGGTGGTCGGCGCGGTCACGCTGCTGTTCGGTGCGATCGTCGGTTGCGCCAAGGACGACATCAAGAAGGCGCTGGCCGGCTCGACGATGTCGCAGATCGGCTACATGGTGCTGGCGGCCGGGCTCGGCCCGATCGGCTACGCCTTCGCGATCATGCACCTGGTGACCCACGGCTTCTTCAAGGCCGGGCTGTTCCTCGGCGCCGGGTCGGTCATGCACGGCATGAACGACGAGGTGAACATGCGTCACTACGGCGGCCTGCGGAAGTACATGCCGGTCACCTTCGTCACCTTCGGCCTCGGCTACCTGGCGATCATCGGCTTCCCGGGCCTGTCCGGCTTCTTCTCCAAGGACAAGATCATCGAGGCGGCCTTCGCCAAGGGCGGCACCGAGGGCTGGATCCTCGGGGGGTGCGCGCTGGTCGGCGCGGCGGTCACCGCGTTCTACATGACCAGGGTCATGGTGCTGACCTTCTTCGGCGAGAAGCGCTGGCAGCCGGACGCGGAGGGCAACGCCCCGCACCCGCACGAGTCGCCGCGGACGATGACCGTCCCGATGGTCCTGCTGGCCTTCGGCTCGGTCTTCGCGGGCGGGCTGTTCGCCTTCAACGACTCCTTCCTGAAGTGGCTGGAGCCGGTCACCGGGCACGAGGAGGGCAACTCCCCGCTCGCCCCGCTGACCGTCACCCTGCTGACCACGGCCTGCATGCTGGCCGGCGTCGGCCTCGCGTACCTGGTGTACGGGCGCTCGCCGGTCCCGGTGGTGCCGCCGGTCGGCTCCCCGCTCACCCGGGCCGCCCGCCGCGACCTGCTGCAGGACGACTTCAACCACGCGGTGCTGGTGCGGCCGGGCTCGGCGCTCGCCGCGGCGCTGGTCTTCTTCGACAGCCGCGGCCTGGACGGCGTGGTCAACGGCCTGGCCGCCGGGATCGGCGGGCTCTCCGGCCGGCTGCGGCGGGTCCAGAACGGCTACGTCCGCTCGTACGCGCTCTCCATGTTCGGCGGCACGCTGGTGCTGGTCGCCATGACTCTCCTGATGAGGTCCACGTGATGACTCGTCCTGATATCCGTTGGGGGGCCAGGCCATGAGCTTTCTGTTGACCGCCACCTGCGCCGTCCCGGCGGCCGGCGCGGTGCTGACGGCCGCGCTGCCCGCCGGGTCCTCCGAGAGCCGGCGCAGGACCACCAAGGCCGTCGCGCTGGGCGCCTCGGCCGTCACCCTGGTGCTGGCCGCCGTGGTGGCGGCCCGGTTCGACCCGCACGGCGCCCGCTTCCAGCTGAACGAGTCGTACAGCTGGATCCGCTCCTTCGGCATCACCTTCTCGCTCGGCGTGGACGGTATCGGCGCGGTGCTCGCCCTGCTCACCGCCGTGCTCGTGCCGCTGGTGATCCTCGCCTCCTGGCACGACGCCGACCCGGCGCCGGCCGGGCCGGACGGCACCTTCGAGAACAAGCGCCGCACCCAGGCCTTCTTCGCCCTGATCCTGGCGGTGGAGGCGATGGTGGTCGTCTCCTTCTACGCCACCGACGTCTTCGTGTTCTACGTGTTCTTCGAAGCCATGCTGATCCCGATGTACTTCCTGATCGGCGGCTTCGGAGACCGGGCGGGCGGCCCCGAGTCGGCGCGTCAGCGCTCCTACGCGGCCGTGAAGTTCCTGCTCTACAACCTGCTCGGCGGCCTGGTGATGCTGGCCGCCGTGATCGGCCTGTACGTGACGGCGCAGGACCAGGGCTTCGGCACCTTCGACCTGCCGACGCTGACCTCGGCGATCGCCGACGGCCGGCTCCAGCTGACCGGCACCGCCGAGAAGGCGCTGTTCCTGGGCTTCTTCTTCGCCTTCGCGGTGAAGGCCCCGCTCTGGCCGCTGCACACCTGGCTGCCGAACGCGATGGGCGAGTCCACCGCCGGCACCGCCGTGCTGATCACCGCGGTGGTGGACAAGGTCGGCACCTTCGCGATGCTGCGCTTCTGCCTCGGGCTGTTCCCGAACGCCTCGAAGACCTTCGCCCCGGCGATCCTGGTCCTGGCGCTGATCGGGATCGTCTACGGCGCGCTGCTGGCGATCGGCCAGAAGGACATCAAGCGCCTGGTGGCGTACGCCTCGATCTCGCACTTCGGTTTCATCATCATGGGCGTCTTCGCCCTGACCAGCCAGGGCCAGAGCGGCGCGACCCTCTACATGGTGAACCACGGCCTGTCCACGGCGGCGTGGATGCTGGTGGCCGGCTTCCTGATCTCCCGTCGCGGCTCGCGGCTGATCGCCGACTACGGCGGCGTGCAGAAGGTCGCCCCGGTGCTGGCCGGGACGTTCCTGATCGGCAGTCTGGCCACCCTGTCGCTGCCCGGGCTGGCCCCGTTCGTCAGCGAGTTCCTGGTCCTGGTGGGCACCTTCACCCGCTACCCGGCGATCGGGATCGTGGCCACCTTCGGCATCGTGCTGGCCGCGCTGTACGCCCTGCTGCTGTACCAGCGCACCATGACCGGCCCGGTGAAGGACGGGGTGCGCACGATGCCCGACCTCAAGGCCCGCGAACTCGCCGTGGTCGGCCCGCTGGTGGCGCTGACCATCCTGCTCGGTGTCTACCCGAAGCCGCTCACCGACCTGGTCAACCCCTCGGTGAACGCGACGCTCTCGCAGGTCCACCAGACCGACCCGGCGCCGGCCCACCCGGTCGCCGCCACCTCAGGAGGTGAGCAGAAGTGAGTGCCACCGCAGTGCTCGCCGCCGCCGGCGGCAACACCCCCAGCATCCCGGCGCCGCACATCGAGTACGGCCAGCTCTCCCCGATGCTCGTGGTGTTCGCGGCCGCCGTGGCCGGCGTCCTGGTGGAGGCCTTCGTGCCCCGCCGGTACCGGCACTGGACCCAGGTGACGCTCGCCCTGGCCGGGCTGGTCGGCGCCTTCGTCGCCGTGGTGGTGCTGGCCGTGCAGAGCCACGGCTTCACCCGGATCGACCTGCTGGCCATGGAGTCCGTCGCGATGGACGGCCCGGCGCTGTTCCTCCAGGGCGTGATCCTGCTGGCCTCCGTGGTCGCGGTGCTCACCTACGCCGAGCGGAGGCTGGAGCCCAAGGCCGGCGGCCTGCCCGCCGACGCCTTCGCCGCCCAGGCCGCCGCCACCCCCGGCGGCGAGCAGGAGCGGGCCGCGGTCCGGGCCGGCTTCGCCACCAGCGAGGTCTTCCCGCTCACCATGTTCGCGGTCGGCGGCATGCTGCTGTTCCCCGCCGCCAACGACCTGCTGACCATGTTCGTGGCGCTGGAGGTCTTCTCGCTGCCGCTGTACCTGCTGTGCGCGCTGGCCCGGCGCCGCCGGCTGCTCTCCCAGGAGGCGGCGGTCAAGTACTTCCTGCTCGGCGCCTTCGCCTCGGCGTTCTTCCTGTTCGGCACCGCGCTGCTGTACGGCTACGCGGGCAGCGTGAAGCTCGGCGACATCGGGGACGTCATCTCCGGCAAGGCGATGACCACCCCCGCGCAGCTGAGCACCACCCAGAGCGACGCGCTGGTGCTGACCGGCCTGGCGATGCTGGCGGTCGGCCTGCTGTTCAAGGTCGCCGCGGTGCCCTTCCACTCCTGGACCCCGGACGTCTACCAGGGCGCGCCGACCCCGGTGACCGGTTTCATGGCGGCGGCCACCAAGGTCGCGGCCTTCGGGGCCTTCCTGCGGCTGTTCTACGTGGCCTTCCCGGGCCTGCGGCTGGACTGGCGGCCGGTGATGTGGGGCGTCGCGATCCTCACCATGGTGGTGGGCGCGGTGCTCGCGGTGACCCAGCAGGACGTCAAGCGCCTGCTGGCGTACTCCTCGATCGCGCACGCGGGGTTCATCCTGACCGGCGTGATCGCCGTCAACAAGCAGGGCATCTCCTCGGTGCTGTTCTACCTGCTGGCGTACTCCTTCGTGACGCTCGGCGCGTTCGCGGTGGTGACGCTGGTGCGCGACTCCAAGGGCGAGGCGACCCACCTGTCCAGCTGGGCCGGCCTCGGGCGGCGCTCGCCGCTGGTGGCGGCGGTGTTCGCGCTGTTCCTGCTGGCCTTCGCCGGGATTCCGCTGACCTCCGGGTTCACCGGGAAGTTCGCGGTGTTCCAGGCCGCGGCCAGCGGCGGGGCGACCCCGCTGGTGGTGGTCGGTGTGCTGAGCTCGGCGGTGGCCGCGTTCTTCTACATCCGGGTCATCGTGCTGATGTTCTTCTCGGACCCCCAGCCGGGGGGCCCCACGGTGGCGGTCCCGAGCGCCTTCACGGCGACCGCGATCGGGGTGGGGGTGCTGGTCACGCTGGGTCTCGGACTGCTGCCGCAGTACTTCCTCGACCTCGCCTCCAAGGCCTCGCTGTTCGTGCGCTGACCTTTACGCCCACCGCTCCCGACCAGGGCCCCGTCCGGGCCGCGCTCAGCCCCCGCGGCCCGGGGGCGTC
>NZ_JBHUAL010000082.1:0-35969 GCF_042789775.1 Kitasatospora sp. NPDC056800
TCAGCCGGACGGGTGTGAGCCAACCGGCCCACACCCGACAACAAGATCAACACCTAGACCAAACGGGTGCCGTACACCGGAATCCTGATAGTCCCGCCCCCACCCCGTTGGTCAAGGATCAACCTGAGTAACGGCGCAGGAAGTCGGCCAGGCGGCAGGATGTGGGACCCCGTTCCGGAAGGGGGCCGGGAGCAGGGACCGGATACAGCTGGCCGGCGGCGCTGGTGGAGGGTTAGGCCACGAGGTGCAGGGGTGGGTGTCGGAGGTGTGGGGGTGCGGGGGGCGTGCGTAGCGTTGCCGGATGACCGAAAGGACGCGGGGCGGCGGGGCGGCGCAGGTGAGTGCGGCTCATGTGATGGCGCCGGCGGTGGTGTTCGCCATTCCGGTGCTGAAGCTGGCGTGGACGCTCGGGGGTGGGGACGCGGCCCGGGACGCGCTGCTGGCGATGGGGCCGGCGAACTGGGTGGACGTCGTCATCGGGATGTTCTTCGCCGAGCCGGTGCTGGCGGTCGTGCTGGCCGCGGTGCTCTCCTACATCGGCTACGCCTACCGGGCCGCTCACGGCGGGGCCGCCCGGCGCCAGGGGCGGGCCCTGGCGGAGACGGCGGCGCGGGCGGCGATCCTGCCGGGGGCGCTCGGGGTGGTGGTCGGGGCGTTCAACGGGCTGTGGTGGGGTGTGGCGGCGGGCGTCCTGGGCTACCTGTTGCGGCTCGGCGTGGTGGCCGAGTACCGGACGGGCGCGCGCTCGGCCGACACCGGCCGGCGCACCGGCCGGACCGCCGTGGCCTTCGGGCCCCGGGCCGTCGAGGCGGTCCGGGTCGCGGCGCTGCTGCTCTCCCTGGTGGTGCTTCCGGTGCTCTCGGTCGTCGCCGCCCTCGACGGCCGGTCCTGGACGAGCGTGTTGATGTGCGACGTCGACACCGGCGCCGGCCCGCAGCGCGCCCGGCTGGTCGAGCTGGACCGTCAGGCTCCGGGTGTCGTCGGCTGGGACGTTCCCGCCCACGAGGTGGTCAGCGGCACCAACTGCGCCACCGACCCGGACGACGTCCTCCGCGCCCCGTGGTGGCGCCGGTAGGCCGACGACCGGACAGGCCGGTCCGGTGACGGCCCTCCTCCCTCCGAGACCATGGCGTACCTTCGCTGGAACGCGCCTCCGTGGGCGCCGTCCACGTCGAGCGCGCGGCCGCCGGGCTGCCCGGAGCCGCTGCGGACCGGGAGGGGCGGCCGGCTCAGTAGATCAGGTAGCCCGGGCGGTGCCCTTCGTCGTCGATCTCCCCGGTCGCCTGGGCCCGCAGCTTGCGGGACAGTTCCTCCAGGGCGCGGGAGGCCGCGACCTCCTCGCCGATCCTGGCGAGCGGACGGTCGTCCGCGCTCTTCACGGACTCGCCGTGCGCGCTCAGGCCGGGCGCCCTGGCGCCGGTCAGCCTGGCGTCACACGCCGTGTGCACGCCGTCTTCCTCGAACCTCAGCTCCACGTCCCACTGGTTGTGCATGCCACACCTCCTGGCGGCGGCCCCCGTCGCGCCTGTCCGGACCGGCACGGACGGTGACCCGTGGCGGCCGCTCACACCAGCGTGCGCCTGCCCTGCCGATGGCGGCAAGCGCTGCCGGAGGGCCTGGTGGCCCGCCCCGTCGCGGGCGTGTCGTGCGATCGGCCCGGGCACCGGCCCGGCGGTAGGCTGACGGGAGCGGCCGCGACGCCCGACCCACCTCTCGGACTCGTCGGCGCGGCGCGGGCAGCGACAACCTGGTGGTCCCTCCGTGGCGGTCTTCCTCCTCGCTCTCAGCGCGGCCTGCTGTCTGGGGCTCGGCTTCGTCCTCCAGCAGCACGCGGCTCAGCAAGCCCCGCGCTCCGATCTGCTGCGCTGGCGGCTGCTGCTGGACCTGATGCGGATGCCGCAGTGGCTGCTCGGCACCGGGTTCATGGTCAGCGGGCTGATCCTCTCGGCGTTCGCGCTCAACCAGGGCGAGGTGTCGCTGGTCGAGCCGCTGCTGGCCACCAATCTGATCTTCGCGATGGCCCTGGCCCGGGTGCTGACCCGTCAGACCCTGGGCCGTTCCGGCTGGGCCGGGGTGGCGCTGCTGGCCCTCGGGGTGACGGCCTTCATCGTGGCCGGGCGGCCGACCGGCGGGGGGCCGCCCGCCGGGGAGCTGCGGCACTGGCTGGTGGTGGGCACCGTGGTCGGGCTGGTGGTGCTGCTGGTCTCGCTGGCCCGTCGGCTGCCGCTGTTCGAGGAGGCGACCCTGCTGGCGCTCGCCGCCGGGCTGCTCTACGGCCTCCAGGACGCGCTGACCCGGACCACCACCCAGCGCCTCGACCACGAGGGCCTGGCCGCGGTGCTGCGCAGCTGGCAGCCGTACGCGGTGGTGGTGGCGGGGGTGGTCGGGCTGCTGCTGGTGCAGAGCGCCTTCGAGGCCGCGCCGCTGCGGATGTCCCTGCCGGCGCTGACCGCCGCCCAGCCGCTGGCCGGGATCGCCTGCGCGGTGGGTTTCCTCGGTGACCGGTTGCGGGTGACCCCGGGGGCGTTGGCGTGGCAGTCGGTCGGGCTGTTGGCGATCGTGATCGGGGTGATCGTGATCGGCCGCCATCCGGCGATGCCCGGGACCGCACGCGACACCCTGGAGAGCATCGGGGCACCACCGGAGGACGAACCCGGGGAAGAACCCGGGGAAGAACCCGGGGACGAAGCCGGGGACGAACCGGAGGACAAGGCCGGGGACGGAGCGGAGCAGGGGCCCGAGGGGGACGACCGCCCCGGGAGCACCGGCTAGGCCACGATGTGCTGGAACGCGCAGGCGGACGCCGTGGCCGGTGGGCTGGTCGCGGTCACGGGCGTGGCGTGTGTGGTCCGTGCCCGTCGGGCCGGCCGGCCCGAGCGTTTGCCACTCGCCGCGCTCCCCCTGGTGCTGGGCGTGCACCAGCTGATCGAGGCGCTGGTCTGGCTCGGTACGGACGGCGGGCTGCCGGACGGCCTCGCCGGAGCGGCCCGCACCGCCTGGGCGGTGGTCGCCCTGCCGCTGCTGCCCGTCCTGGTCCCGGCCGCCGTGTGGTGCGCCGCCGTTGGACCGCGCCGACGGGTGCTCGCCGCGCTCACCCTGCTCGGTGCGGCGGTCGCCGTCCCGCTGGCCGTGGCCGTCGGCTCCCATCCGGTGACGGCCGCCGTGCACGGCCACACCCTGGGCTACGCGGTCGGCATCCCGTACCCGGCCCTCCTGCTGGCCGGTTACCTCCTCGCCACCGTCGGCTCCCTCCTGGTGAGCGGCGACCGCCTGCTCCGCCGTCTCGGTCTCGTCACCGGTGCGGGCGCCGTCGTCTGCGCCCTGCTCTGGCACCTCGCCTTCGTCTCCACCTGGTGCGCCCTCGCCGCCCTGGCCAGCCTGTTGCTGCTCCACTGGGCGGGCCACCGCCCGGCGGATGAGCCCGGCCCGGTCACCGATCGGGCCCGCTAGCCACGCCCGGGGGGGCGGCTTACGCGCTGCGCGCCGGTTCCGGCTCGACGGCCGCGTCGGCCGCGTCGCCCACACCGCTCGCGCCGGCCACGCTGTCCGCTCGGCCCGAGCCGCCACGGAGGCGGTCCATCTCCCGCCACTCGGGGCGCAGCCCGGCCAGCGTGGTGGTCGCGAAGTACAGGGCGCCGGCCGCGATCAGGCTGGGTATGAGGCCGACCGTGGCGACCGCCGCACCGGCGACCAGGCCGCCGAGCGGGATGCCGGCCCAGGCGAGGGAGTCGCCGAGGGCGTGGACGCGGCCCAGCAGGTGGCGGGGCACCCGCTCGAAGAGCACCGCGCCGAGGATCGGGTTGAGGAAGCCGGAGCCGAAGCCGCCGATCGCGAAGACCGTGATCACCAGCCACATCGGCGCGCCGAGGGCGAGCACCATGAAGCGCGGTGCGCCGCACAGCAGGAAGCCGGTGAAGAAGACCGTCCGTCGGGGCAGCCGGGAGGCGACGGCCGCCGCTATCAGGCTGCCGACGACCGCGGTGGCACCCATGGAGGCGGCCAGCAGGCCGATGGCGGCCGGTCCGTTGCCGGACTCCCGCGCCCAGACCGGGACGAGGACGGTGATGAACCCGGCATCGATCAGGTTGGTGATGCCGATCATCACGATCACGGTGAGCAGCAGCGGCTCCGAGCGCAGGAACGTGAAGCCCTCGCGGAACATCCGCCAGTAGCCCGCTGGCTGCTCCTCCCCGGACGCGTCAACGGCCGGATCGGCGGACGGATCGGCGGACGCGGCAACGGCCGGATCCGCGGCCGTGGCGGGCACCGCCGGGCGCCCCATGCCGCGCGGGAGCGCGACCGCGATGATCAGCGACCCGAGCGCGAAGGTGACCGCGTTGATCGCCAGCCCGGCCAGCGGGCCCATCAGGGCGACCAGCCCGCCGCCGACCGCCGGCCCGATGGTGGAGGCCAGCCGCTCGGTGACGCCCGACAGCCCGGTGGCGCGCTCCATCGGCACCCGGGCGTGGTCGGCCGCCTCCGGGACCATGACGGACTTGGCCAAGTCCCCCGGGCCGCGCATCGCCCCGATCACCGCGACCATCACCAGCAGCACCCAGAACGGGAGCAGCCCCTGCGCGTGCAGCAGCGGGACCAGCCCGGCCGCGACGGCGCTGACCGCGTCCGTCGTCCAGGACACCACGCGCGGCCCGAGCCGGTCGACTAACGGGCCCGTCAGCGCCTTGACCGCCACGTACGGCGCCATCTCGGCGAACGCGACGAGGCCCGTCATGGTGGCGCTGCCCGTGGTGGCCAGGACGAACCAGGGCAGGGCGATGGCCGAGACGCGCGTGCCCGTCACGGAGACGGCCATGGCCGTCAGCACCCCGGCCAGTGGGCGGAAGCTGCGCCCCGGCGCGTCGGTGGCGGTAGCAGCGGTGGCGGCGGTTCCGGTGGTCATGCGGTCTCCCCCTCGCTTGCGGTGGCGGTGGCGGTCGCGTCCGGCAGGAGGTGGACGACGACGGCCACCTGCTCGGTGCCCTCCGGCGCGGGCCCGCCGTGGTCGATCTGCCGGTAGCGCCGGACCACCTCGAACAGTTCGCCGGACAACCGCTCGGCCTCGGCGGGCGTGAGCTGCAGGACCCGGTCGCTGAGGTCCGTCACCCGGCGCCACTCGCGCGGCATGGTCTCGAAGGCGTCCAGCGTGCGCTGGGCGGTCTGGGTGTGCGCGGCCAGGACGGACCGCAGGAAGCCGGCGGCCGTGTCAAGCTCGTCGTCCGCCATGTCGTCCACCGTCCAGACGGTGAGCGGGTGGGCCGAACGCCACCACCGCTCGCGGGCGTTGCCGCGCTCCTCGTCCTCCTCGACGAAGCCCGCGGCGGCGAGCTGGCGCAGGTGGTAGCTGGTGGCTCCGGAGTTGAGCCCCAGCTGCTCGGCGAGCCTCGTCGCCGTGGACGGGCCGTGCTTGCGCAGGAGCCCGACCAACTGCATCCGCACGGGGTGCGCCATCGCCCGCATGTTCTTGGCGGTGATGGCGATGTGCGGGTCGTCGCTGTGCTTCCAGCCGCGTTCTTCGGTCATGGCAGGAGACTAGAACCCCAAAGAGTTCTTTGCAAAGGGTTTTTTGCGAAAGATCTTTTGCGAAGAAGTCCTTGCGGTTACTCGATCCGCAGTAGGCCACGCCTCCGGGCCCCGCCGGTCGGCGGGTGCCCGGCCGGCCGCTCGGCGGGGGCCCCGGAGCGGACCGCGACCCGGAGCGGGATTGTCACCCGGGCGGCCGAGGCGCACGCTGGCAGGAAGGGCCCGGAAGCCGGCCCACCCCGGTCGGCCGCGGATTCGATGACGGCCGCCGGGGAGCACGAGGGGCAGGGCGATGGCACGCGGGAGGCTCTGGGGCTACGTCGCGTCGGGAGCCAAGGCGCTCGGCGCGTTCGGCGGCACCGTGGGCGCGGTCGGCACCGGGCGCCGGGGCGGGTCCGGACGCGTGGGCGCGGCGGCGCCGGCCGGGGCCGAGGAGGGCCCCGGCCCGTACTCGCCCGGCGCGATGGCCGCGCCCAGGGCGCTCGACCGCACCGAGCTGGAGCGGCTGCGGTGGACCGGCCGGCAGGCCGGCTGCGAACCGATGGCCCGGCACGTCCAGGTGGCCGACGTGGTCCGCCGGGTGGTGCGCGGCGGCGGACGGGCGGCGGCCGTCACGGTCCGGGTGGCCCCCGGGCTCCCGGTGGTGGCCGGGGACGCCCGCCGGCTGGAGGCCGTCCTCGCCGGGCTGGTCGACCACGCGATCCGGCGCAGCCCGCTGGGCGGCCGGGTGCTGGTCCGGGCCGACGTGGCGGGCGGCGCGTCCGCGCTGCGGGCGCCCGGACGGACGGCGGCGACCCGCGCCCGGGTGGAGGTCCGGGTCTCCGACCGGGGCGCCTACGAGCCGCCCGAGGCGCGCGAGCGGCTGATCGCGGGCGTACGGGCGGACGGCCCGGTCGGGCCCGCCCTGCACCGCCTGGTGGTGGCCGCGGGCGGGCGGCTCGCGGTGGAGCCCACCCCCGGCGGCGGGCTGACCATGGTCCTGCTGCTGACCGTCGCGTACGACTGACGGAGTACACGAGGAAGTACACCCGGCGCCCCCACCCCACCGACCCTAGACTTGCCCCATGCCCCGGCTCAACGACCAGGTCAGGGAGCTGCTCCAGGAGTACGCCGACCTGATCAACATCACCGGCGGGGACGCCTTCCGGGCCCGCGCCTACGAGAAGGCCGCCCGCGCGGTCGGCGGCCACCCCGAGGACCTGGCCGGCCTGGACGTCAAGGGCCTGCAGCAGATCCCCGGCGTCGGCAGGTCCACCGCCGAGAAGATCGCCGGGTACCTCGCCACCGGGACCATCCCCGCCCTGGAGGCTCTGCGCGCCGAGGTCCCGTCCGGCGTACGGGAGATGACGGCCGTCCCCGGGGTCGGGCCCAAGCGCGCCCTGGCCCTCTACCGCGACCTCGGGATCGCCTCGGTGGACGAACTCGCCGCGGCCGCCCGGGCCGAGCGGCTCGCCGACCTGCCCGGCTTCGGCGAGCGCAGCGGCGAGCGGATCCTGCACGGCATCGAGCTGATGCGGCAGTCCGGCGGCCGCACCCTGCTGGACACCGCCACCGAGCTGGCCGAGCAGCTGGTCGCCGCGCTCTCCGCCGTCCCCGGCTGCACCCGCTGCGCGTACGCGGGCTCGCTGCGCCGGATGCGCGAGACGGTGGGCGACATCGACGTGCTCGCGACCGCGGCGGACTCCGCCCCGCTGATGGCCGCGCTCACCGAACTCCCCTACGTCGCCGAGGTGATCGGCAGCGGCGGCACCAAGACCTCGGTCCGTACCACCCAGGGCGTACAGGTGGACCTGCGGGTCCTCCCGGAGGAGGACTGGGGAGCGGCGCTGGTCTACTTCACCGGCTCGAAGGCGCACAACATCCGGCTGCGCACGATGGCCGTCCGGGCCGGGCTGAAGCTCTCCGAGTACGGGCTGTTCGAGGTGGACGGCGGCGCCAAGGTGGTCTCGGAGACCGAGGAGGAGGTGTACGCGGCGCTCGGCCTGCCGTGGATCCCGCCGCCGCTGCGCGAGGACCGGGGCGAGATCGAGGCCGCGCTGGAGGGCGGACTCCCGGACCTGGTCCAGGAGTCCGACCTGCGCGGCGACCTGCACTCCCACACCGACCTGACCGACGGGCTCGCCACCCTGGAGGAGATGGTCGACACCGCCGCCGCCCGCGGCTACTCCTACTTCGCCGTCACCGACCACGCCCCGGACCTGGTGATGCAGCGGATGACGGACGAGAAGATGCTCGCCCAGCGCGAGCAGTTGCGGCAACTCGCCGACCGGCACAAGAAGTTGCGCCTGCTGCACGGCACCGAGCTGAACATCGGCCCGGACGGCGGGGTGGACTGGCCACCGGAGTTCCTGGCCGGCTTCGACGTCTGCGTGGCCTCCGTGCACTCGCACTTCGCCCTGGACCGGGCCGCCCAGACCCGTCGGCTGATCCGCGCCTGCGAGAACCCGTACGTGCACGTCATCGGACACCTCACCACCCGCCGGATCGGCCGGCGCGGACCGATCGACGTCGACCTGGACGCCGTGTTCGAGGCCGCCGCGCGCACCGGCACCGCGATCGAGATCAACAGCTCCCCGCAGCGGCTCGACCTGCGCGACGAGGACGTCCTGCGGGCGAGGCGGCACGGCGTGCGGTTCGCGATCGACAGCGACGCGCACGCCACCGGCCAGCTCGGCTACCCGCGCTACGGCATCGGCACGGCGCAGCGCGGCTGGCTCGCCGCCGAGGACGTGGTCAACACCTGGACCTGGCAGAAGCTGAAGCACTTCCTCCGCAAGGACGCGGTGCCCAGGTAGCCCCGGGCAGACCCGCCGCCGACGGGCCCGCCGAAGGGCACCCGCCGAACCGTCACTCCCCGCCGAAGGAGGCCCCGGGCGAGGCCAGCACCCGGGCCGCGCTGCGGTGCCCGAGGCCGGCCGCGCGCCCGAGGTCCCCGGTGTCCAGGAAGCCGGCCAGGAACCCCGCCGCGAAGGCGTCCCCGGCCCCGGTGAGGTCGCGCACCTCCGCCACCGGCGGCACCGGCACCATGACCAGCGGCTCGCCCGGGACGTCGACGGCGGTCGCCTCGGCGCCCGCCTTGGTGACCACCGTGGTGGCCGCCAGCCGGGCCCGCTCCGGCCCCGGCAGGCCGCCGACCAGCAGTCCGAGGAACGCCGACTCGGAGCGGTCGGCGAACACGAAGGTCGGCGCCAGCCCGGCCAGCAGGACCAGGAAGCGCTCCCGACCGAAGCGCTCCAGCATCCCGGTCGAGGAGGCGTCCACCGAGGTGGTGCCGCCCGCCCGCCGGACCCGGGCGAGCGCGTCCACCGCCGTACCGCCGACCGGCTCGCCGTCGAAGGAGTAGGCCGGCACGTGCAGGTGGGTCAGTCCGGCCAGCCAGGCGTCCGGGACCCGCTCCAGCAGCGTGGCGGCGCCCCGGTCGGGCAGCATGGTCCGCTCGCCGCCCTGGTCGATCAGCACCACGACGCTGCCGGTCCGGCCGCGCCGGGAGACCCGTACGTCGACGCCGTGGCCGGTCAGTTCGGCGACGACGCCGTCCCCGACCGCGTCCTCGCCGACGCAGCCGAGGAAGCGGGCCGGGTACTGCCCGGCGGCGAAGCAGGCGACGTTGGCCGCGCTGCCGCCGCGCCGCCGGAAGACCCGGGCGCCGGAGTCGGTGCCGTGCCGCAGCGGGCCGTCGGCCCAGACCACGATGTCCTCGACGAGGTCCCCGAGTACCCCCAGCACGGCTCAGGCCCCGGTCTCGACGGCGCCCGCCGAGGCCGCAGCACCCGCCGCAGCAGCACCAGAGGCACCGGAGGCACCACCGGCCAGCGCCGTCGCGATCTCCCCGCCGAGCCGGACGTTGCCCCGGTACACCTCGACGTTGACGTCCAGGCTGCGCCCGCCGGTGTCCCGCTGGATGAAGTCGAGCAGGAACGGCGTGGCGGCGTTCCCGGTGACGCCCTGCCGCTCGGCCTCGGCCCAGGCGCGGGCCAGGATGCCGTCCAGTTCCTCCGGCGGCAGCTGCTTGGCCGGGTCGACCGGGTTGGCGATCAGGACGGCCTGCGGCAGGCCGAGCCGGTCGCGGGCCTCGATCACCCCGGCGGCCTGCTCGGGCGACTCCACGCTGAAGTTGATCTCGTGGCCGGAGTCGGTGACGTAGAAGCCGGGGTACCTGCGGGTGCGGTAGCCGATGACCGGGATGTTGTACGTCTCGAAGCGTTCCAGGGTGGCCCGGATGTCGAGGATGGACTTCACGCCCGCGCTGACCACGGTGACCGGGGTGGCGGCCAGGGCCGTCAGGTCGGCCGACTCGTCGAAGCTCTCCGAGGCGCCGAAGTGCACGCCGCCGAGGCCGCCGGTGGAGAAGACCCGGATGCCGGCGCGGTGGGCGAGGAAGGCGGTGGCGGCGACGGTGGTGCCGCCGTGCCGGCCGAGCGCGGCGACCACCGGGAGGTCGCGCACGCTCACCTTGTCCAGGCCGTCGGCGGCGGACAGTTCGGTGATCTGTCCGGTGCTCAGCCCGACCGTGGGCACCCCGGCGTGCACCCCGATCGTGGCGGGCACGACGCCCGCCGCCCGCAGCTGCCGCTCCGCCTCCAGCGCGACGGCCAGGTTGCGCGGCCGCGGCAGGCCGTGGGTGAAGATGGTCGACTCCAGGGCGACCACCGGCCGGCCGTCGGCGAGCGCCCGGGCGACCTCCTCGGAGACCTGGACGGCGGGAGCGGCGGGGGGAAGAAGTCCGGTCATGATGCGAACTCTCTGTGAGGCTGCCGCTGCGGTGGGGCAACGTGCTGCTCAGCGTATGGACGGTTCACATCGGAATCCAGAATGAGTACTGAGGTTTCTGATAGGCCATCACCTATTGGTTCGTCTACCCTGCCACCCATGGGTTTCACCTTGCGCCAGCTCCAGGTCTTCCTGACCGTCGCCGAGACGCTGCACTTCGGGCGGGCCGCCGAGCGGCTGCACATCTCGCAGCCGACGGTCAGTCAGGAGGTCGCCCGGCTGGAGCGGACCGTCGGCGTCGAGCTCTTCGACCGCAGCCGCCGCTCGGTCGCGCTCACCGAGGCCGGCGAGGTGATGGCCGCCGAGAGCACTCTGCTGCTCCGGCAGGCCGAGACGCTGCTGACCCGGGTCCGGCTGCACGAGGAGTCCCGGCTGGGCACCGCCCGGATCGTCGCCTCGCCGAGCGTGGTGAACCGCCTGCTGCCCGCCGTGGTCAGCCGGGCCGAGCAGGAGCTGCCCGCGCTCGACACCGCCGAACTGGCCGTGGACACCGGGCAGGTCTCCGCCACCCTGGCCGCCGAGCTGGCCGACATCGGGCTCGGCCGCTTCCTGGACGAGGTGGACGGCTACCGGCTGGAGCGGATCGCCGACGAACCGGTGCTGGTCGCGCTCGGCCGGGACCACCCGCTGGCCCGCCGGAGCAGCCTGCGCCTGGCCGAACTGCGCGACCTGCCCCTGCTGTTGTGGCCGCGCGAGCAGCACCCCCGCTACTACGACCACGTGCTCGGCCTCTGCGCGGAGCACGGCGTGGACCCGCCGGTGCTGGTCAGCCCGCCCCGGATCGTCGGCTCCCGGCTCTACCTGCTCGCCCGCAACCGCGCCTTCTCGCTGGTGCCCGGCTCGATGACCGGCCACCTCACCGAGGACGTGGCCACCGTACGGCTGGAGGGGCGGGCCGCGCTGCCGCTGGAGATGCAGTGGCGGGCGGACGACCGGCGGCCCCGGCTGGCCTCGCTGCGGGACCTGATCCGGCAGGAGGCCGCGGAGTTGGAGGACCGCTGACCCGACGCACTCCGCGACCGGCCCGACCCGACCCACTCCCTGACCGGCGCGACCCGACCCACTCCCTGACCGGCGCGACCCGATCCACTCCCCGACCGGCGCGACCCGACCCGACCCACCCGCCGGCCCGGATCCGGTCGGCGCGAATCCTTGACGCTGGCATGCCACCCCCGAAAGGATTCCCGGATCATCCGACCGGCCCGCGGCACCCGCCCGCGGGCCGCCCGACCCCGGGAACCCGCCTTGGCCCTGCGCCCGTTGCTCCGCCGCACCGCCGGTCTGATCGGCGCCGCCGTCCTCACCCTGGCCGGCACCCTCACCGCCGCCGCCCCGGCCCACGCCGACTTCGGCACCGACTACCACGACCCGGTCACCGCCACCAAGCCGCTCACCCGCCCCGACACCCGCTCCTGCACCGTCGAGGTGATGCACGAGCGCGAGTTCCGCAACGGGTACGGCAACCCGCCGGACACCCCGTACAACGCCACCCTCGCCCCGCCCGCCGACTGCGCCGGCCCCTGGTCCGCGGTGGTCATGGACCTCCACGGGCAGGTCGCCGGGCGGCAGTTCGACCGGATCTTCAGCGTCCGCGTCGGCGGCGTCCAGGTGCTGCTCTCCTCCACCCCGGAGCCGTCCAAGGACGGCATCGCCTGGAACGTCGAGCACGACGTCACCCGCTACGCCCCGCTCTTCGCGGGCGGCCCGCAGGAGTTCTCCTTCGACCTCGCCAACGTCACCGACGCCACCTACACCGGCGTCTTCACGATCAGCGCGAAGCTGACCTTCTACACCGCGGACGCGCACTGGCCGGCCGCCCGCTCCGCCGACCGGCTGCTCACCACCGGCCCGTTCGGGCTCACCCAGGCCGCCCCCGCCGCCGGGCGCGACCTCGTCTTCCCGCAGAACCTCGAACGCCTCACCGCCGAGGTCTACGCCCGGGGCGGCGGCGCCTGCGAGGAGTTCGCCTACGCCTCCGCACCGGACGCCTTCGCCGCCGCCAACCCCGGCAGCGGCATCTGCGGCAAGGGCCCGTTCCGCGAACTGCGGCTCACCGTGGACGGCCGGGTGGCCGGCGCGGTCTGGCCGTACCCGGTGATCTACACCGGCGGCTGGGACCCATTGCTCTGGCGGCCCGTGCCCGGCGTCTTCGCCTTCGACCTGCCCGCCTACCGGCTCGACCTCACCCCGTACGTCGGACTGCTGCTGGACGGCCGGCCGCACAGCGTGGGCGTCACCGTGAACACCGCCGAGGCGCAGAGCAACGACGTCTGGACCGGCCAGGTCAACCTCTTCGCCGAGACCGACCACGGCGCCGCCCGCACCACCGGCCAGCTCACCGACCACCGGGTCGCCCCGGAGGCCACCGTCGCCACCGACCTCGCCGACCACGGCGGCGGCAGCGGCGACTGGACGGTCACCGCCGCCCGCGACGACCTCGCCCGGGGCTGGGTGCAGACCTCGCACGGCCGGATCACCACCGAGGTCCGCGACGAGCTCGCCTTCCGCTCCGCCCAGCGACTGCGCGACGGCGGCAACGACGTGACGCTGCACAACGGCACCGACCTCACCCGCACCACCGCGACCTGGGGCGGCGGCCCGCACCGCACCACCACCGTGCACGAGGGCGAACCGCTGGACGTCAGCTACCGGGTGAGCCGCGACGCGGCCGGGAACACCGACCAGACCACCGCCATGGAGCTCGGCTACCACCGCGAGGCCACCGCGGCGACCGGCGGCCACGTCACCGAGCGCTCCACCGTCGACCGCACCCTGCGCCCCACCGCCCGGCGGCACGACGGGGACCGCACCGTCCGGACCGGCGGCAGCACGGAGGAGTACCGCAGCACCGGGCCCGACGGGCCGTACCAGCGGACGCTGACCTTCGTGGACGGCTGGCCGCGCTCCTGACGGAGGTCTCGTCGCCCGACAGTCCCGCCAGCCGATTAACCCCGGATTGCCCGAGTTGCGAAAATTGGTTGGATTCATACCGTTCACCCCTGGTGCACAGCCCGCAGGAGGCGCATGATGGGAGATGGACCTGCGAGGTAGCTGAAGGAGTTCGACCGCAGGAGGCAGTGGCGACGGATCGAGACGGATCAGGGTCCGACGCTGGATGACTACCTCGGTCGACGATCGAACTACCGGCCGGAGGACGTCACGTCCGGAGGCCACCCCCACCTCGTAGGTTCCGCGCGTCCACGGAGCATCCCCTCGGCCCCGTGGGCGCGCACCCGTCTCCGCGGCACCCCTGCTACCGCTCCTGCGCCGCCCAGCCCATCTCCCAGGCGTGCACCGCGATCCCGACCCGGTTCGCCACCCCGAGCTTGCGCTGGATGCTGGCGACGTGGGTCTTCACCGTCCCCGGCGAGATGAACAGCTCCGCGGCGATGTCCGCGTTGGTGCGGCCCGCCGCGACGTGCCCGGCGATCTCCACCTCCCGCTCGGTCAGCGGCACCACCGGCGCCGGCCGCCGCCGCTCCGGGCGGCGCGGCGCCGTCACGTGCCGCAGCAGCCGGACGGTGACCGACGGGCTGATCAGGCTCTCCCCGTCCGCCGCCGCCCGCACCGCCTCGGCCAGCAGCGACGGGCCGGAACGCTTCAGCAGGAAGCCGGACGCCCCGTGCCGCAGGGCCGGGTACACGTACTCGTCCAGGTCGAAGGTGGTCAGCACCACGACCCGCACCGGCTCCGCCACCCCCGGCCCGGCCAGCCGCCGGGTCAGCTCCAGTCCGTCCATCCGCGGCATCCGGATGTCCACCAGCGCGACGTCCGGCCGCAGTTCGGCCGCCAGCTCCAGCGCGGCGAGCCCGTCCGCCGCCTCGCCCACCACCTCGATGTCCGGCTGGGCCGTCAGGATCCGCCGCACACCGCGCCGTACGGCCTCCTGGTCGTCCGCGATCAGGGTGCGGATCACCCGCGGGCCGTCGCCGTTCGTCCTCGTCACGCCCAGCAGTGTGACGCACGGGTGACGGACGGGAAAGTTCACGCGGCGGACCCGGCTCGGTTCACCTTCGTCCGGTGGGCTGGCCGCCATGAACGATTCCAGTGGACGTCTCCCCGTCAGCAGGCGCGGGCTCCTGGCCGGGGCGACCGGCGTCGGCCTCGGCGGTGCCGTGTCCCTCTCCGGCGTCTCGGCCGCCCCCGCCGCCGCCTCCCCGGTGCTCTGGCAGCGGCCGGACCGCTCCGGCGCGCCGCGGGTGGCCGGCCTCCACCTCCAGTTCGGCTCGGACGCCTCCCGCGAGGTGGTGGTCTCCTGGCACACCACCCGGTCCGTCGGCAACCCCCGGGTGGTATACGGGACTTCGAACGGCGGCTTCGGCCGGACGGTCCAGGCCGCGACCCGCACCTACCGGGACGCCGCGTCCGGCACCGAGGTCCAGACGCACCACGCCCGGCTGACCGGCCTGCGCGCCGACACGGACTACGTCTACGCCGCCGTCCACGACGGCACCACCCCCGAACTCGGCACCGTCCGCACCGCCCCGCGCGGCCGGTCCGCCTTCACCTTCACCAGCTTCGGCGACCAGGGCACCCCGACCCTCGGCAAGAAGACCGCCAACGGCTACGTGAACGACAACCTCGGCAGCCCCGCCGCCGGCGACACCACCGCCGGGGTCGAGCGGATCGCCCCGCTGTTCCACCTGCTCAACGGCGACCTCTGCTACGCGAACATCGCCACCGACCGGGTCCGCACCTGGTCCGACTGGTTCGAGAACAACACCCGCTCGGCCCGCCACCGCCCCTGGATGCCCGCGGCCGGCAACCACGAGAACGAGAAGGGCAACGGCCCGATCGGCTACGGCGCCTACCAGGCGTACTTCGAGCTGCCGGACGCCCGCTCCGACGCGGAGACGCGCGGCCTGTGGTACTCGTTCACGGCCAGCTCGGTGCGGGTGATCAGCCTCAACAACGACGACGTGGCCTACCAGGACGGCGGCAGCAGCTACGTCCACGGCTACTCCGGCGGCGCCCAGCAGCGCTGGCTGGAACGGGAGTTGATCGCGGCCAACGCGGACCCGGGGATCGACTGGATCGTGGTCTGCATGCACCAGGTGGTGATCTCCACCGCCGACAAGTTCAACGGCGCCGACCTCGGCGTCCGCGAGGCCTGGGTGCCGCTGTTCGACAAGTACGGCGTGGACCTGGTGGTCTGCGGCCACGAGCACCACTACGAGCGCTCGCACCCGATCCGCGGCCAGCAGCCGACCGACACCCGCACCCCGATCCCGGTCGCCACCGGCACCGAGACCATCGACACCACCAAGGGCACCGTCCACATGGTCATCGGCGGCGGCGGCACCTCGGCCCCGTCCAACCAGCTCTTCTTCAGCCCCGCCAAGGCCCGGGTGATCACCGGCGTCGGCGCCGTCGACCCGGCCACCGGCAAGCGCCCGCCGGTGTACGTGATCGAGGACGCCCCCTGGTCCGCCTTCCGGGACGCCGACAACCCGTACGGCTTCGCCTCCTTCGACGTCGACCCGGGCGGACGCAACGGGCAGACCACGATCGGCGTCACCTACTACTCCGTCAGCGGGCCGTACGGGGACCTCGTCCCGGTCGACCGCTTCACCCTGACCCGCCCCCGCGGCACCCGGGGCGGCGGCCGGGGCCACTGAGCGCGACGCACCCGGAAGCGGGGCAGCCCTGCCGCGCCGGCCGACGCCGCAGGGCGCGTGCCTCAGCGACCCGGCAGGGAGCAGCTGACCCGCCAGCCCGCGGGTATGCCCGGGCCGGCGGTCAGCGAGCCCCCGTGGGCGGCGGCGCGGGCGGTGAGCCCGGCCAGGCCGGTGCCGCCGGCGCCGGGGCGGCGGCGCAGCAGCGGCCTGCGGGACGGGCCGCCGTCGTCGGTGACGGTCAGCTCGACCGCGCCGTCCGTGCCGGGGGCCACCCGGACGATGACCTCGGTGGCCTGCGGCGCGTGCCGACGGATGTTGGTGAGGGCCTCCAGGACGACGGCGTACGCGGTCGCCTCGGCCTCGGCGGAGAGCCGGCCGGCGGTCTCGGGCGCCAGCTCGGCGGTGGCGCGCGGGGCACCGGCGGTGCCGCCGGCACCGGTGGCGCCGAAGCGGGTGACCAGTTCGGGGAGGTCGGCCAGGCCCAGCCGGCGGGTGGTCGCGCCGTCGGACTCCTCCTCCCGATCCGGCGTCTCGGACCGGCCGTCCCGGCCGCCCTCTCCGCCCGGCTCGCGCAGGGCGCCGACCATCTCGTCCATCGAGTCCAGCGCCCGCAGCCCGGCCTCCTCCAGGCGCCGCAGCAGTACGGCGGTCTCCTCCGGCTCCTGGTCCGGGAGTTGACCGGCCTGGGCCTCCAGCACGATGCCGGTGATCTCGTGGGCGACGAAGTCGTGCAGCCCCCGGGCCACCTCCAGCCGCTGTTCGCGCCGGGCCCGGGCGACCGCCCGCTCCCGTCGGGCGTCCAGGACCCGCAGGTAGAGGGCCGCCCCCGCGACACCGAGCAGCGGCAGCAGCGAGAGCAGCACCCCGACCACCGACCAGGCCGCACCGCCCTGCGGCGTCCGCAGGGAGAACCGCAGCGGCAGCAGCACCGCCGCGAGCCCGAGCAGTCCGCCGACCGGGCCGACCCGGCGGTCGGACAGCCCGCGGACGGCCCGGAAGAGCAGCCCGAGCAGGGCGAGCCACTCGAACGGCAGCCAGAACGCGGGCAGCCGGTACGGCCCCGGGTAGACCAGGTCGACCAGCAGCGAGGCCCCGGCCACCGCACCGACCGCCGCACCGAGCGTGATCCGCCCGGCGGGCCAGGGCAGCAGCGCCACCACCGCGGCGAACGCCGCCGTCAGGGCGAGCAGCGCGGCCGCTGCCCGGGCGTCCGGTTGCGCCAGCAGGACGGGCGCCAGCAGGGCGAGCGCGGAGACGGCGGCGAGCGGCCGGCGGATCCGGGCGGAGCGGGGTCGGGCGGAGCTGGTTCGGGCTTCGGTGCGCACCCACCGAGCCTAGGGGGCAGCTCTCCCGGGGGAGGCCGGTTCCTTCCCGGGGAGGAGCGGCCCACCGTCAACTCCCCTCCGCAGCGGGAGGTCCGCGCGGCCGGGCGGAAGCATGCTGAGTGGCACCGGAACGACCGAGCCCGAAGGAGAACCCACCCCCATGAACCGCCGCCTCGCCACCGCCGCCGTCTCGCTCCTCCTGCTGACCGCGACGGCCGCCGTCGCCGCACCGGCCGCCGTCGCCGCACCGGTCCCCGCCGCACAGGCGTCCGCCACGGAACCGGCCGACCCCGCGGGCGGCTTCGGACCGGTGAGCGTGCGCGGCACCGGCAACACCGTCCTCACCACGGCCTTCCAGGGCTTCGAGGGCGACCCGGTGCAGATCTCGGTGGACGCCCGTACTTCCACCAACACCGATCCGCGCGGCACCGCGGGCCACTTCCACGTCCGTCACGTGCACACCGACGGCCGGCTGGTCGCCGACTTCGAGGGCGACATCACCTGCCTGGCCGTCGGCGGCCGGGAGGCGATCGCCACCGGGGTGATCACCAGGAGCGAGGCGCCGTGGTTCCCGGGCCTGGAGCTGACCGGTCAGAAGGTCGCGCTCTCGGTGGAGGACAACGGGCGGCGCGGGGACCGGATGGGCTGGGTCTGGGGCGTGTTCGGCCAGCCGGTCTCGGACTGCCAGGGCACGGTACCGTTCATCCGCACGACCAGTGGTGACTTCTCCGTGCGCGGCTGACACCCGGCCGACCAGGCCTTCCCGGGCCGCTCGGGTCCGACCGGGGCGACGCGCATGGTCGCCCGAGCACCCGCAGACCTGGAGGCCCCGATGCCCCTCGACCATCCGACCACCCCGCCGCGGGCGGGTGCGGGGTTCAACGACCGCACAGGGGACGGCCGTTGAACCCCGCACCCGGCCTTCGGCCGCCGGACTACGCCCGACTCGCCGCCGTCGGGCCGTACTTCGCGCTGGACACCGCACCGGCCGACCGTCCGCCCGAGGGCTTCCGGCCGCTGGCCGAGCTGTACGGCACCGGGCCGGACGCGCCGTTGGCGGCGCGGCTGCGGGTGGTGGCGCAGCGACTCGGCACCGACGAGCCCCGGGTCGCCGCCTCGATCCTGCACCTGGGACTGGCCGCCCGCTTCTGGTCGGTGGGCCTGGGCTCGGCCGTCCTGCTGGGGACGGTCCCGACCCTGGAGCACGCCTGGGTGCGGATCCCGGACCAGGGCCCGCTCGGCCTGTGGACCCCGCCGGAGCCCGTCCGGCCGCCCGCCGTTCCGTCCGCCGTTCCATCCGCCGTTCCGTCCTCCGGGACGGCCGCCGGGCCGACCGCCGGGACGCTCGCCGACCAGCTGCACGAGGCCGTCCTGCTGGGCCAGTTGGAGCCGCTGGCAACGGCCGTACGGGCGGCCGCCCCGCTCTCCCGCCGCCTGCTACTCGGCAACGCCGCCTCCGCGCTGGCCGGGACGCTGCGGATCCTGGACGCCCATGCGCCGGTCGCCGCAAGGGCGTTGGTGGCGGAGTTGCTGGACCGTCCGCCGCTGGCCGGGTCAGGTACCCTGCGCACCGGGCCGCGCGGTACGGCGTTCCGCCGGAACAGCTGCTGCCTCTACTACCGGCTGGGCCCGGGCGCCGGTCTCTGCGGGGACTGCTGCTTCAGCACGCCGCCCGGCCGCGGGAAGCGGAACGGCTAATACCTTCACAAATGAAGGTCATATCGGCTTGCCGGCACCGTCCGGTCACCCGTCAGCCGCGCACCACCGTCCAGTCCACCGCCGCCGACGGCACCCCGGCCCGCTCTGCCGCCGGGTCCGCGAGCAGCCCGCGCGCCAGCGAACCCACCGGCAGGGCCGGGGTGGTGGCGGCCAGCACCCGCCCCTCGCCGTCGAGCAGCGCGGCCTCACCGGCCAGCTCCCGCAGCGGCGGCACCAGCAGCCGTTCCAGCGCGGCCAGCGGGACGTCCCCGGCCGCCACCCCGACGAAGCCGGCGCCCGGGACGACCACCGGCCGGGCGCAGCACAGCACGTACCGGTCGGCACAGAGCAGGTCGACCTGCGGCCCGGCCACCACGGCCCGCCCCTCGTCCCGGGGCCGGGCGAACCAGGGCAGCGCCCGGTAGTCGTAGAACTCGGCGTCCGCCGGGTCGAGCACGAGGCGCAGCCGCCGCTCCCCGGCCCCGCGCGCGCCGCGGTACCACCACTCCGCGTGCAGGTCCGCGTCGGCGAGCGCGCCGGGTGCCACGACCGCTCCGCAGCCGAACCAGCGCGAGCCGGGCCGCGCCAGCAGTTCGCCCACCGCCCCGCGCACCGCGGCGAGTTCGGCGGCCCCGGGCCGGCGGCCCTCGGCAGCCGCCCGGGTCCAGCAGTCGGCCGCGGCCGCCCGCAGGCCGTCCAGTTCGGCGAGCACCTCGTCGACGGCTGCGGCGACCCGTCGGGCGCAGCGCTCGACGGCGGCGGGCCCGCCGCGGGCTCGGGCAACGGGCAGGGCGGGGCTGGACGCGCTGGTCATGACGGCTCCGGCGGCGAGGGAGGGTTCCGGCGGCAACGGGCTTCCGGCAACGGACTTCCGGCGAGGGGCGGCCCCGGCAACGGACTTCCGGCGAGGGGCGGCTCCGGGAACAACGGGTTCCGGGAGCAACCGGCCCCGGCTCAGCCGTCGTCCGCCAACTCCAGGTGCCGCCGGACCAGATGGTGGACGCAGGCCACCGCGTGCGCCTCGGCCGCGGCCCGGGCGCCGGCCGCGTCGCCGGCCAGCACCGCGACCAGGATCTCCCGGTGCTGCTCGGCGAAGCGCGCCTGGTCCGGCCCGTGCGGGGCGGGCAGCCAGAGCAGCGGCCCGAGTTCGGCCTGGAGCCGGACGGCGAGCTGGGTGAGCCGCACCGACTGGGCGGCGACGGCGAGTTCGATGTGGAAGCGGGCGTCGGCGCGGCACCGCTCGGCGGGCCCGGCGGCGTCGCGCAGGTCGTGCACCAGCCGGGTGAGCCTGGGGCCGAGGTCGGCCGGGGCGCGTTCGGCGGCGAGCCGGGCGGCGGTGCCGAAGACGGCCAGCTCCTCGTCGCCGAGGTCGCGCAGGTCGACGGTGGCGAGGTCGCGCAGCCGGGCGAGCTGGAGGTGCTGGGAGCCCTCGGCGGGGGTGCGGACGAAGCTGCCGCCGTTGCGGCCGCGCCGGGTCTCGATCAGCCCGGCCTCGCGGAGCAGGGCGAGGGCCTCGCGGACGGTGCCGTTGGCGACGCCGAGCTGGTCGGCGAGGTCGTTCTCGCTGGGCAGTTGGTCCCCGTCCGCGACCAGCCCGAGGGCGATCGCCTCGGTGATCCGGCGGGCCACCGCGTCGGCGCGACCGAGGTCGGCGAGCGGCGCGAGGACGGCGCTGAGCAGCGAGGTCGCACTGCCGATGGTCGTCACACCGCCCCCTCCTCGATCACCGTCGCCGGGTCGCCCGTCGCCGGATCACCCACCGCCGGATGAGCGTCTCCGAACCGCCGTCGCCGGATCACCGTCCGACCGGATGTTTCCCGCAGGGTACCTCCCGGTCGAGCGCGCACCCTTGCCGCTAGAAACTCAATCTCGTATGTTCTCCCGCAGCCTCGGCCCGAACAGCACCCCGCAGCACTCCCCCACGCATCACGACGACGCGTCACAACGACGCGTCCTGACGACGCATCACGACACGTTCCCAGGAGCAGGTCATGACCGATGCCATTGCCCGTGCCACCGCCCACTCCCCCGACCCGGACGCCGAACGGCTGGCCGCCCTCGGCTACACCTCCGAGTTCAAGCGCGATATGAGCCTCTGGGCGAACTTCTCGCTCGGCTTCACCTATCTCTCCCCCGTGGTCGGCGTGTACACACTCTTCGCCACCTCGCTCCAGACCGCCGGGCCGCCGATGGTCTGGAGCTTCCTGATCGCGGGCCTCGGCCAGCTGCTGGTGGCCCTGGTGTTCAGCGAGGTGGTCGCCCAGTTCCCGGTGGCCGGCGGGGTGTACCCGTGGGCGCGCCGGCTCTGGGGCCGCACCTGGGGCTGGCTGACCGGCTGGGTGTACCTGCTGGCGCTGATGTCCACCATCGCGGCCGTCTCCTACGGCGCCGGCCCGTACGTGGCCGCCCTCCTGGGCGTCGAGCCGAGCACCGCGACGACCGTCTGGTGCGCGCTCGGCCTGCTGGCGCTCGCCACCGTGATCAACCTCGGCGGCACCCGGGTCCTGTCGGCGGCGGCCATGTTCGGCTTCGCCGCCGAGCTGCTCGGCGCCCTGGCGGTCGGCGCCTGGCTGCTGCTGACGCACCGCTACCACGGCCTCGGCGTGGTCTTCGACCGCTTCGGCGCGGGCGGCGACGGGAACTACGCCGACGCCTTCCTGGCCGCCGGGCTGATCGCGGTCTTCCTGTTCTTCGGCTTCGAGGCCTGCGGCGACGTCGCCGAGGAGGTGGCCGACCCGGGTCGACAGATCCCCAAGTCGATGCGGCGCACCATCTACGTCGGCGGCGCGGCGGCGATCGGGGTCAGCCTGGCCCTGGTGATGTCGATCCAGGACATCGGCGCGGTGGTCTCCGGCGACGACAAGGACCCGGTGGCCAAGGTGCTGCACGACGCCTTCGGCGCGGCCGGCGCCCGGGTGGTGATCGGCGTGGTGCTGATCTCCTTCCTGTCCTGCGTGCTGAGCCTCCAGGCGGCGGCGAGCCGGCTCGCGTACTCCTTCGCCCGGGACCGGATGATCGCGGGCAGCCGGCTGCTGGCCACCGTCTCGGGCCGACTGCGGGTGCCGCCGTACGCGCTGCTGCTCGCTGCGGCGCTGCCCGGCGTGATCATCGTCGGTGCCTCGGCGCTCTCCGAGGGCGCCCTCACGAAGATCATCTCCTTCTCCAGCATCGGCATCTACCTGGCTTTCCAGATGGTGGTGCTGGCCGCCCTGCGGGCCCGGCTGCGCGGCTGGCGCCCGAGCGGGGACTTCCGGCTCGGCCGCTGGGGCCTGGCGGTGAACATCGGCGCGCTGGTCTACGGCGTCGCCGCGATCGTCAACATCTGCTGGGGCCGCACCCCGGACGCCGCCTGGTACGACAACTACCTGGTGCTGCTCTCGGCGGTGGTCGTGCTCGCGGCCGGCGGCCTCTACCTCCTGCTGGCCCGCCCGCACCTGCGCGGCGACGCCCCCTCGGGCGACGCGACGGCCGGTGGCGCGGCGACCGGCGACGCGACGGCCGCGGCCGGGGCGGCCAGGGGGCGGTCGTGACCGGGCTCCCGCTGGACGGCGTCCTGGTCGCCGACTTCGGCCGGGTCCTCGCCGCGCCCTACCTGACCATGCTGCTGGCCGACCTCGGCGCCGACGTGATCAAGGTCGAGCAGCCCGGCACCGGCGACGACACCCGCGCCTGGGGCCCGCCGCACGCCCAGGGCGAGGCCACCTACTTCCTCTCCGTCAACCGCAACAAGCGCTCCCTCACCCTCGACCTGCGCGACCCGGCCGACCACGCCCGCGCCGTCGAACTCGTCCGCCGCGCCGACGTACTGGTGGAGAACTTCCGCCCCGGCACGATGGCCCGCCACGGCCTCGGCCCGGACCGCGCCGAGGCGCTCAACCCGCGGCTGGTCTACTGCTCGATCACCGGCTTCGGCTCCGGCGAGGGCGCCGGACTGCCCGGCTACGACCTGCTGGTGCAGGCCGTCGGCGGCCTGATGTCGGTCACCGGCCCGGCCCCCGGCGAGCCGGTGAAGACCGGCGTCGCGCTGGTGGACGTCCTGACCGGACTGCACGCGGCGGTCGGCGTGCTGGCCGCGCTGCGCGAGCGCGAGGCCACCGGCCGGGGCCAGCTGGTGGAGCTGAACCTGCTCTCCACCCTGCTCTCCGGCCTGGTCAACCAGTCCGCCGGCTACACCCTGGCCGGCGCCGTGCCCGGCATCCTCGGCAACCGCCACCCCTCCATCGCCCCGTACGAGGTGTTCGCCTCCGCCGACCGCCCGCTGGTCGTCGCGGTCGGCAACGACCGGCAGTTCGCCGCGCTCTGCCGGGGCGTGGGCGCCCCCGAGCTGGCCGCCGACCCGCGCTTCGCCACCAACGCCGACCGGGTCGCGCACGTGGGCGCGCTGGCCCGCGAGCTCACCGCCCGGCTCGAACGCCGCACCGCCGCCGAGTGGTTCGCGGTCCTCACCCCGCTCGGCGTGCCCTGCGGACCGGTCAACGACCTGGCCGGGGCCTTCGCCCTCGCCGACTCGCTCGGCCTGCACCCGCGGGCGCCGCTGCCCGGCCCGAACGGCCGCCCGCTGGAGCTGGTCGCCAACCCGATCGGCCTCTCCCGCACCCCGCCCCGCTACCACCTGCCCCCGCCCCGGCTCGGCGAGCACACCGCCGAGCTCACCGCCTGGCTGGACGCCCCGCACGACGAGCGCCCGCACGACCGACACGCCCCGCACGACCAGGACGCCCCGACCGCCCCGACCGACCCGTACGACAAGGACCCCGAGGACCGCCCATGAGCACCCCGCACCGCACCCGCACGCCAGGGTGACCCCGACGGGCACCGGCGAGATCCACACCCTGGTGGTCGGCTAGGCCCTCATCGGGCAGGCGGCGTACCGCCAGGCGCGTACGGGGGGACGCCGAGGCCCGCGTCCGGCTTGTCCAGGGCCGGGCGCGGGCCGCCGATCCCCACCCGGTGCCGATGCCCGTGGCACCCGGTGAAGCCTTCCGAGGGGCGCGGTCAGACCGCGACCGCCTCCTCCATCTCCTCCTCGGCCTCCGCCGGCGTCTCGACCGGACGGCGCCCGCGGCCCTCGTACATCGCCGCGGCCACCAGGGCCGCCCCGCCGAGCAGCAGCCAGACCAGCAGGGTCACGACGTGCCCGCCGAGGCCCGCGCCGCCGTCGAAGTACATGATGCTGCGCGCGCCCTCCAGGAAGCCGGCGCCGGTCCAGAAGCCGTGCAGGCCGCCGAAGAACCCGTTCTGCAGCTCGGGCCGGTAGATGCCGCCGGAGGAGGTGAAGTTCAGCATCACGAACAGCACCATCAGGGCCAGCGTGGTCCACTTCTTCAGGAAGCTGTGCAGGCCGATGCCGATCAGCACGATGCCCGCCGAGTAGAGCCAGCCCAGCGCCCAGATCGCCGCGTAGTCGTGGTCGACCACGTGGAAGACCGGCCCGGCGGTGACGATGCCGATCACGCTGACCGCCAGCGAGACCGCCACCCCGACCAGCGCCCGGACCGCCATGCTCAGCCCCGCGCCGGCGGCGCCGATCACCGCGACGCTGGCGTAGGAGCCGATGCTCAGTGCGACCAGCAGGAAGAACAGGCCCTGTCCGGTCGGGTCGCCCGCGGCCGGGGTGGTCAGGTCGGTGACGCGCAGCGGCACGCCCTGCCGGTCGGTGACGTTGGTGAACACCGCCGTGGCGGCCACCACCGAGGTGTCCGAGTTCCCCTTGGCGACGATCAGCTCGGGGCTCTTGGCGTCCGGCACGAAGGCGCCCACCAGGTCCCGGTCGCGCAGCTGCTGCTCGGCGGCGGCCCGGTCGTCCACGGTGCGGACGTCGAGCGCGTTCCCGGCCTTGCCCTGGATGGCCTGCGCCAGGCCCTGCGCCTGCGGCGTGGTGCCGACCACCGCCACCTTGAGGTGGTGGGGCTCGGGCTGGTGGAAGGCGCCCTGGTAGGCGAGCGCCATGCCCAGGCACATCAGCAGCGGGGTGATCAGGTGGATGGCCAGGTGCTTGAGCGAGTGCCCCAGGGTGGGCGCTGCGGCGGGGTTCCGGGGTGTGCTCATGGCGTTCGTACCGTCCTCCGGTGGCGTGTCTGTCAGCTTGATCATGAAGGTGGCAAATGCAACCAATGAGGGTGGTAAATGCAACCATCTATCGATGTAGCTTACAACTATCCGACACCGATCGGAAGCCGGGCCCCGAACAGGACCCGGCTCCCCGCCACACTCGGCCCGGCTACCGCACCCGTACGCGGCCCGGCTACCCCGCCCGCGCTCAGCCCAGCTCGAACACCCCGTACGAGAACCCGTCCGCCCACAGCTCCCCGTCCGCGACCCGCACGCCCTGCACCTCCAGCGGCCGGACGCCCGGCGCCGACGGGACGCCCTCCGGCAGGCCCGGCAGCCGGACGGACGCCGGCTCCCGGCGCGGATTGACCGCCACCAGGTACCGCCCGGCCCGGGTGTACACCAGCGGGTAGCCGGCGTGCCGGACCTCCACCCCGCCGGCCGCGCCCAGCCCCGGGTGCGCCCGGCGCAGCGCGATCAGCCGCCGGACGGTGTGCAGCAGCGAGGTGGGGTCGGCGCGCTGGGAGAGCACGTCCGGACGGTGCGGGTCCGGGTCCACCGGCAGGTACAGCCGCTCGGGCGGGGCGCTGGAGAAACCGGCGGTGGGGCCGGGCGTCCACTGCATCGGGGTGCGCGAGCCGGCCCGGTTGAACCGCGGCCCGAGGACGCTGCCCTCGGTGTCGGGCAGGCCCGGCAGGTAGCGCATGCCGATCTCGTCGCCGTAGTAGACCGCCGGGAGGGTGGGCCAGGTGAGCAGGAAGGCGAAGGCGGGGGCGAGTTGCTCCGCGGTGCGCGGACCGGTGGCCAGCCGGGAGAAATCGTGGTTGGCGGTGGGCAGCACGATCTGCCCGCCGCCCTCGGTGAGTTCGGCGGCGGAGCGCCAGGCGTCCAGGAAGGGCTGCGGGGTGCCCCGGCCCTCGGCCTCGAAGTAGCAGGCCTCCTGGTGCCAGAACTCCTCGACCGTCCCGCCGTTGTTGTTCCAGAGCGAGCGCAGCGGCAGGCCGTGGTCCGCGCCGCCGAAGTGCAGGAAGAAGTCGGCGTGGAAGCCGGCCGTGACGGCGGCGGCCGGGTCGCCCCACTCGGCGAGCAGGACGGCCTCGGGGTGGGCGCGGTCCAGCCAGTCGCGCAGCTCGGTCCAGAGCTTGGCGGTCTCCACCTTGCCCGGGTCGTCCTTGACCAGCGAGTAGGCCATGTCCACCCGGAAGCCGGACACCCCGAGGCCGAGCCAGTGCGCCATGATCGCGCGCAGCGCCGCCCGGTTGGCGCGCGGGCCGTCCGCGTCCACCGCCTGCCGCCAGGGCTCCTCGGAACTGCCGCGCGCGTAGCCGAAGTTGAGCGCTGGCTGACAGTCGAAGAAGTTCGGCAGGTACCAGCCGGGGCGGCTGCCGGGCGAGGCGACGAAGCCGTCCACCGGGTGGTCGGACCAGATGTACCGGTGGTCGGACGGGTCCTCGGCGGAGGCCAGGAACCAGGGGTGGCGGTCGGAGGTGTGCCCGGCCACCAGGTCCAGCAGGACCCGGATGCCCTTGCCGCGGGCGGCCTCCACCAGGGCGGCCAGGTCCTCGGTGCTGCCGTAGCGCGGGGCCGGGGTGAGGTAGTCGGCGACGTCGTACCCGGCGTCGCGGAACGGCGAGGCGAAGCAGGGGTTGAGCCAGACGGTGTCGACGCCGAGCCAGGCGAGGTGGTCCAGGTGCTCGGCGATGCCGGCGAAGTCGCCGATGCCGTCGCCGTCGGAGTCGGCGAAGCTCTGGGGGTAGATCTGGTACAGCACGGCGTCGGCGAGCCAGTCGGGGCCGGGGCGGGTCGAGGTCATGGGCGGTTCCTCCTGCCGGGTCCGGGGCCCGGGGCTGGCCGGGCGGGGAGGGGCTGGGCCGGGACGGGCTCGGCCGGGGCCGAGCCGGGTGCCCCCGATTCTCGTCCAATCCCGGCCGTCCCGACAGCCCGCCTCGCCCCGCCGCAGACGCCGATGCCCCGCCGCGAACACCGACGGCCCGACTGCGCCCCCACCGCAGATGTCGACGGCCCGCTACGCCCCCGCCGCCCCGGTGCAGGCCGCCGTGAACGCCCGGGCCCGCCGGGTGATCTCGGCCCAGTCCCCCGCCGCGACCACGTCCGGCGGCACCACGTCCGTCCCCGCGCAGACCGCGAGCGCGCCGTACGCCAGGAACTCTGCGGCGTTGCCCGCGTTCACCCCGCCGGAGGCCACCAGCGGCACGTCGGGGTACGGGCCGCGCAGGTCCTTGAAGTAGCCGGGGCCGAACGCCCGGGCCGGGAAGATCTTGACGGCGGCGGCCCCGAGGTCCACCGCGTGCGCCACCTCGGTCGGGGTGAGCGCCCCGAGCACCACCGGCACCCCGGCGACGGCCGCCGCCTCGGCGACCTCGGGGCGGCAGCCGGGGGTGACCAGGAAGGACGCCCCCGCCTCGACCCCGCGCCGCGCCTGCTCGGCGGTCAGCACCGTTCCGACGCCGACCCGCCAGCCGGCCTTCGAGGCCCGGAGCAGATGGTCCGTCACATTAGGTGTGGTGTAGGTGAATTCGGTCAGGTTGATACCGCCCTCGGCGAGGGCGGCGCAGAGCGCGGCGGCGTCCGGGATCCGGGGTGCGCGGACCACCGCGATCACCGGTTCGTCGCGCAGGACGGAAAGCCCGGTCGGAACGGAGGGGTCGGAGGTGGGGTCGGTCGGGGCGGACGGCTCGGTCATATGGCCAGGGTTCCTCGGTCGGTTCGGCGCAGGGCACGCCCGGGTCGGGCGCCGGTGGTGCGGCCCTCCCGGACGACGGCGCTGCCGTTGACGTACACGTACTCGATGCCCTCGGCGGGCAGCCGGGGGTCCTCGAAGGTGGCGGCGTCCCGGACCTTCCCGGGGTCGAGGAGCACCAGGTCGGCGTGGTGGCCGGGGGCGATCCGGCCCCGCCGGTCCAGCCCCAGCCGGGCGGCGGGGCGGCCGGTCATCCGGGCGATCGTCTCCTCCAGCGTGAGAACTCCCAACTCCCGGCTGTAGTGGCCGAGGTAGCGCGGGAAGGTACCCCAGGCGCGCGGGTGCGGCCGGGCGCCGACCAGCAGTCCGTCGCTGCCGACGGTGTGCGCGCGGTGGCGCATGATCGCCCGGACGTTCTCCTCGTGCCCGACGTGCTGGAGGATGGTGGTGGCCAGCCCGTCCCGGCGCAGCAGGTCCAGGAAGACCTCGGTGCCGGTCCGCCGCTCCTCGACGGCCAGTTCGGCGACGGTGCGGCCGACCGTCCCGGCGAGCGGGGCCGAGCCGACGCCGGAGATCTGGATCGTCGCCCAGTCGGTGACCACTCCGTGGCAGCCGTCGCTGCCCTTCTCCTCCACCTCGTACCGGATCCTCGCGCACTGCGCGGGGTCGTCGAGCCGCGCCAGCGTCGCGGCCGGGCCGCCCTCGGTGGCCCAACTCGGCAGCAGGGCGGCCAGGGTGGTGGAGCCGGGCAGGTAGGGGTAGCTGTCCAGGGTGAGGTCCACGCCGTCGGCGAGCGCCCGGTCGAGGAGCTCCAGCAGCTCGCCGGCCCGGCCCCGGTTGACCCCGAAGTTCATCGTGGCGTGGGTCAGGTGCAGCGCGCAGCCGCTCCGCCGGGCGATCTCCACCATCTCCGCGTAGCCCTCCAACGCCCCTTCGCCGTAAGAGCGTTGGTGCGGGGCGTGGAAGCCGCCGTAGGCCGCGACGACGGTGCACAGCTCGACCAGCTCGGCGGTGTCCGCGTACATCCCGGGGGTGTAGCTGAGGCCGCTGGACATGCCGACCGCGCCGTCCAGCAGGCTCTTCGCCAGCACCTGCCGCATCCGGTCGAGTTCGCCGGGGGTGGGCGGACGGTTGGCCCAGCCCATGACGAGCATCCGCAGCGTGCCGTGCGGGACGAGGTAGCAGGCGTTGACGGCGACGCCGCTGCGGTCGATCCGGTCGAGGTAGCCGGCGACGTCCCGCCAGTCCCAGTCGAAGCCGTCCGGATCGCCGTTCCAGCCCGCGAGTTGGCGGCGCAGCGCGGGCAGCGTGGCATCGTCGACCGGGGCGTAGGACAGGCCGTCCTGGCCGAGGACCTCACAGGTGACGCCCTGGGTGACCTTGGCCGGGTGCTCGGGTTCGCGCAGCAGGGCGAGGTCGGAGTGGGCGTGCATGTCGATGAAGCCGGGGGCCAGTACCAGCCCGTCGGCGTCCACCACCTCGGCCGCGCCGAGGCCCTTGCCGATCCCGCCGGTCCCGCCGCCCTCACCGGACTCGGCGATCTCCGCGATCTCCGCGATCTCGACGATCAGGCCGTCGGCGATCCGGACGTCCGCCCGGTAGCGCTCCGCGCCGGTGCCGTCCACCACGGTGGCGCCCCGGAAGACCGTCGCGCCCCCGCGGGCCGCTCTCTCCCCGGGCATCAGAAGAACGTCCTGACCAGGCCGGTGACCTTCGGCTCGGCCGCGTCCGCGGAGTCCAGCACCGGGATCGCCGTCCACTTGTCGAAGGCGGTGCAGGGGTGCGAGACGCCCAGCCGCAGCACGGCGCCGATCGGCGCGAGGTCGCCCGCGTCCCGCAGGAAGGCGTGCTGGTCGTTGAGTGCCGTGATCCGGGCCGCCGTTCCGGTCAACTCGGCGCCGCCGCGCACCCGTTGCGGCTCCGGCAGGCCCTCGTCGAAGGGCAGGTCGCGCTTGCCGGCGTCCAGCAGCGCGAGCTGCGGCTCGGGCCGGGAGACGACCCGGGCCCAGCCGTGCAGCGCGCCGCGGAACGGCGTCCGCCCGCCGTCCCGGGCCAGCGGCGAGATGCCCCGGTAGAAGCCGTCGTCGTGGGCGATGTACGCGCCCGAGCGCAGCACCGTGAACGACTCCGGCAGGTTCGCCAACTCCTCGACCACCAGGTCGAAGTAGGCGCTGCCGCCGGCCGAGACCACCGGCGGGGCGCCGTCCGGGTAGGCGCTCGCCAGCCGGCCGTGCAGCTCGCCGAGCTCCCGCAGGTAGCCGCGGACGGCGGCCAGTCCCTCGGCCGAGGCGTCGTGCGCGATCGCGCCCTCGTAGCCGCCGATGCCCGCCAGCCGCAGGGTGGGGGCGCGCAGCACCGCGGCGGCGACCTCGACGGCGGCGTCCGCACCGCGGGCGCCGGTCCGCCCGCCGGGGCCGCCGAGCTCGACCAGCACCTCGACCGGCCGTTCGGCTCCGGCGGCGCGCAGCGCCTCGTCCATCAGCCGCACGCTCTCGACGGAGTCGACCCAGGAGAGGAAGGCGAAGTCCGGGTCGGCGGCGAGCTCGTCGGCGAGCCAGGCCAGTCCGGCCGGGTCGAGCAGGGCGTTGGCGAGCAGGATGCGCTGGACCCCGAAGGCCCGGGCGATCCGCACCTGCGGCAGGTTGGCGAGGGTGATGCCGTGGCTTCCGGCGTCGAGCTGCGCCTGCCAGAGGGCGGGCGCCATGGTGGTCTTGCCGTGCGGGGCGAGCGCGACGCCCGCCTTGGCGCACCAGTCGGCCATGGTGCGGACGTTGTGGTCGAGGGCGGCGCCGTCGAGGGTGAGCAGCGGGGTGCCGAGCGAGGAGAGGGTGGGGCCGGTGGCGAGCCACTCCCGCGTGCTGCGGCCCCACGACTGCGGCGGAGCGGCTTTGAACCGCCAGTCGAGCGGTTCGTCGGCCAGGGCCGCCACCGCTCCCCGGGCGATCCCCGGCCCGGTACCGCTGCTTGCGAAGGTCTGCTCCACCGTGTTCCTCCATCCGCACAGGTTGCAACATGCGCAACGAGGGTTGCACATGCTGGCAACACGGTTCTAGCATCGGCGCCGGATCACGGTCAACGGACCGGACTCCCGGTCGACGGGGTCGGCTCACGTGCGGTGCTCGCGGAGAACGCGGTGCTCACGGACGAACGCGGCGTTCACGCGCCACGGAGTCGGCCCGGTGGGCCCGCTCTCGACGGAACGGCCGCAGACGAGGAGCCCCGCACATGCCGCGACAGGACACCCAGGGCCCGACCCGCCCCGGCGCTCCCCCGACGGCCGTGTGCGTGGGCGAGTCGATGGCCGTCCTGCTGCCGGACCGCCCGGGCCCGCTGGAGTCGGTGGAGAACTTCCGGCTCTCGGTCGGCGGCGCGGAGTCCAACGTGGCGGGCGCGCTGGCCGCGCACGGCGTGCCGACCGCCTGGATCAGCCGGGTCGGCGACGACGGCTTCGGCCGCCGGCTGCTCGCCGAGGTCGCCGCCCGCGGCGTGGACGTCTCGGCGGTCACGGTCGACCCGCACCGCCCGACCGGGCTCTACCTGAAGGAGGTCGGCGGCACCACCGGCGACCGCCACGACCTCGGCCCCGGCCGCAGCCGGCTGCACTACCACCGGCGCGGCTCCGCGGCCGCCGCGCTCTCCCCCGGCCTGCTCGCCGACCCGGCCGCCGCCGCGCTGCTGGCCGGCGCCCGGCTGCTGCACCTGTCCGGCATCACCGCCGCGCTCTCCGACGACTGCCTGGCCCTGCTGCGCGCCCTGCTCGCCGACCGCCGTCCGGGCCGCCTGGTCAGCTTCGACCTCAACTGGCGCCCCTCGCTCTGGCTCGACCGCGACCCGGCCGTCCTGCCGCCGCTGCTGGACGCCGCCGACCTGCTGCTGCTCGGCGCCGACGAGGCCGAGACCGCCTTCGGCACCGGCGACCCGGCCGAGCTCCGCCGCCGCTTCCCCACCCCGGCCACCGTCGTGGTCAAGGACGCGGCCCGGCAGGTCACCGCCCTGGAGCAGGACGGTACGGCGGTCACCGAGCCGGCCCTCGCGGTCGAGGTGGTCGAGGCCACCGGCGCGGGCGACGCCTTCGCGGCCGGCTACCTGGCCGGCACCGTCCGGGGCCTGGACCAGCGGCGCCGGCTGCGGCTCGGCCACCTGAGCGCCGCCTGCGCGCTGACCGCCCCCGGCGACCAGGCCGAGCTGCCGGACGCCGCCGTGGTGGCCGCCCTGCTCGACGCCTCCCCCGCCCAGTGGGCCGCCACCCGGGTCACCCCGGAGGGCATCACCGGCCCGTCCCTGCCCGCCGGCGTCGCACGCCCGACCGACCGGACGCCGTGCGCCGACCGGTCGTCGTCCGCCGACCGGGCCCGGGCACAATGAGCGGGAACCCCAGCCCTCGAAGCGGAGCACGATGAGTCAGACCGTCACCCGCGCCCTGCGCATCCTCGCCGAGCTCGGCGAGGGCGAGCGCTCCCTCGACCAGCTCGCCGAGGTGCTCGGCGTCCACAAGACGACCGTGCTCCGACTGCTGCAGAGCCTCGAAGAGGAACGGTTCGTCTATCGCGACGCGGCCTACCGCTACCACCTGGGCGCCGGCCTCTTCGCGCTCTCCGGTCTGGCCCTGGAGCAGCGCGGCGTGCGCCGGATCGCCGCCCCGCACCTGGCCGAGCTGAACGCCGCCACCGGCCAGACCGTGCACCTGGCCGCGTACGAGGGCGGCGAGGTGGTCTACATCGACAAGTTCGACTCCCGCCACCCGGTGCGGATGTACTCCCGGATCGGCCTGCGCGCCGCCCTGCACAGCGCCGCCGTCTCCAAGGTGCTGCTGGCCGACCTGCCGCTGCCGGAGCGGCGCCGGGTGGTGGCCGGGATCGACTTCGTCCGGCACACCGAGCGCACCCTGACCACCCCCGAGGCGCTGCTCGCCGAGCTGGAGAGGGTCGCCGCCCAGGGCTGGGCGCAGGACCACGCCGAGCACGAGTCCTTCATCAACTGCGTGGCCGCGCCCGTCCGGGACGCCAGCGGGCGGGTGGTCGCCGCCGCCTCGATCTCCGTCCCGGACGTCGTCCTGCCGTACGAGCAGGTGCTGGACCTGCTCCCGCAGCTGCTCGCCACCACCCGCGCCGTCTCGGCCGACTGCGGCCGCCCCGACCACAACTGACGAACCGTCACACAACGTAAGGAACCCGATGTCCGCCGAGCACCCCCAGACCTCCGAGAAGACCGAGATCCGCACCGACGGCGCCCCCGCCCCCGCCTGGATGTTCTCCCAGGGCGTCCGCAAGGGCCCGTTCCTCCAGGTCTCCGGCCAGGGCCCGCAGGACCCGGCCACCGGCGAGTACCTGCACCACGGCGACGTGAAGGCGCAGACCCGCCGCACCCTGGAGAACGTCAAGGCCATCGTCGAGGCCGGCGGCGCCACCATCGAGGACGTGGTGATGTTCCGCGTCTACCTCACCAAGCGCGCCGACTTCCCGCTGATGAACGAGGTCTACGCCGAGTTCATCGACGAGAACATCAAGCCCGGCGGCGTGAAGCCGTGCCGCACCACCGTCTTCGTCGAGCTGCCGCAGGAGCCGATGCTGGTCGAGATCGACGCCCAGGCCGTCATCGGCTGACCCGGCCCCGCCCGACGGAAGGGCCCGGACGCCACCCGCGCGTCCGGGCCCTTCCGCCTGCCCGGGCCCGCCCGCTCGCCCCACCGCCTGCTTGCCACACCCCCAGCCGCACATTAGGTTAGGCTCACCTAACTAACTGGAGGTCCGTCCATGAGCCTGCCCACCGGCGACACCGAGGTCCCCGAGCCCAGCACCGCCGACCGGATCCACAGCCTGCTCAGCACGACCTCCTCGCTCACCGTCCGCGCCCTGGGCGAGCACCACCACCTGGACACCCAGGTCTCCGTGCACGGCTCCCGGCTGCGGCTGCGCGCCGCCCTGGACGACCCGCTGACCACGGCCGCCGTCGGCGCCGCCGAGGGCCTCGCCGTCGTCCTCGACGTCACCGACATCGCCCCCGTCGCCGTCCGCGACCGCGTCCGCGCCCGCCTCACCCTGGCCGGCCGACTGCGGCCGGCCCACCTCACCGACGACGGCCTCGGCGTGCACCTGCGGGTGGACGTCGCCCACGCCGTCCTCGCCACCCCGTACGCCACCGGCGCGATCACCGCCGCCGACCTCGCCCTGGCCACCCCCGACCCGCTGGCCCGGTACGAGGCCATGCTGCTCACCCACCTCGCCGACGACCACGCCGAGGCGCTCGACGTCCTCACCCGGCTGCTCGACCCGGCCGTGCTCGCCCACGCCCCGGAGGTCCGCCCGCTCGCCCTGGACCGCCACGGCCTGGTGCTGCGCCTGGACCACTCGCACGGCCACCGCGACGTCCGCCTGGTCTTCCCCGAACCCGCCCGGGACACCGACGACTTCGGCCACCGGATGCACGAGCTGCTGGCCGCCGCCCAGTACGGCCTGCCGGTCCACCGGCGCTGAACCCGGGCCCGCCCGGCGCGAACGCCCGGGCCCGTCGGCCACCGCGGCCCCGGCCCGGTCACCGCTCGACCGCGTCCTCCAGCACCACCCGCCCGATCCGCGCGTACAGCCCGGGCCGCCACCGGCGCACCGCGAGCGCCAGCCCGACCCCGCCCGCGAACACCCCGATCACCAGGTACGGGATCAGCCGGAACAGCAGCGTGTGCGCCGCCTCCCCCGCCGCGGCGTCCCGGTTGAGCACCAGCAGCACCACCACCCCGGCCATCGCCACCCCGCCCGCCAGCGGCGCGGCCAGCGTCCGGAACCAGTGCGCCGTCTCCGGGTGCCGTCCGCGCACGTGGAAGTACCCGACCACGGCGAAGGAGCAGAGCGTCTGCACGACCAGGATCGCCATCGTCCCGAGCAGCGCCAGCAGCGTGTACAGGTGCGCGTACGGGTCCATGCCGGCCGCCAGGAACCCCGCCACCAGCCCCACCGCGATGACCGACTGTGTGACCGAGGCGACATGCGGCGAGCCGTGCCGCGGATGGGTGCGGCCGAGCGCCGGGTGCAGCAGCCCCTCCCGCCCGATCGCGTACAGGTACCGGGCCGCGCACTGGTGGAAGGCCATCGCGCAGGCGAACGAGCCGGTGACGACCAGCCATTGGAAGACCTTCACCGCCCAGGCCCCCAGGTGCGCGGCGAGCTGGTCGAAGAACAGGCTGTTGCCGTCCTTGCCCGGCACCGCGCCGCCCGCCACCGCGACCGCCCGCTCGACGCCGTTGCCGGACACGATCATCCAGGACACGAAGACGTAGAGCAGCCCGACCCCGATCACGGAGATCAGCGTGGCCCGCGGCACCACCCGCTTCGGGTCGCGGGACTCCTCGCCGTACATCGCGGTGGACTCGAAGCCCACCCAGGACCAGAACGCGAAGAACAGTCCGAGCCCGGCCGCCGAGGTGCCCGAACTCCCCACCCCCTTCAGCGCGTTCAGCGGGTTCAGGGTCCCGGCCGCGAGACCGTCCGGCCCGCCGCCGGAGAGCAGCACCGCCAGTGAGACCGCCGACAGGACGCCGATCTCCAGCACCAGCGCGACCCCGAGCACCCTGGCCGTCAGATGCAGGTCGAACCAGCCCATCACCCCGATCACCGCCGCCCCGAACAGCGCGTACCAGCCCCAGCCGACGTCCACCCCCAGCTGCGAACGGACCAGCCCGCGCAGCGAGTACGCGAAGAAGCCGAGGGCCGCGGCCTCGGTGACGACGTACGCGAGCACCGCGAGCAGCCCCGAGGCCATCCCCGCCACCCGCCCCAGCCCGTGCGAGACGTAGCCGTAGAACGCGCCGGCCGCGGTGATGTGCCGGGCCATCGCCACGTAGCCGACCGAGAACACCGTCAGCACCACGGTCGCCACGATGTACGCCGCGGGCGCGCCCGCGCCGTTGCCCTGACCGACGATGATCGGCAGGTTGCCGGTCATCGCGGTGATCGGGGCGGCGGTGGCGAGCGCCATGAACACCACGCCGACCAGGCCGACCGAGTCCGCCTTCAGCCGGTCGACCCCGCCCGCCCCGGGCCGCTCCCGCCCGGCCGTCTCCCCCGCCACGCCCCCGCTGCGGACCGCCATCCGGCCTCCTCGCCTCCCGGCCCGCCCGACCGCCGGACCGGCCGGGCGCTGACCGTCCGCCAGCATGGCGCCCCGGAGGCGCCCGGAGATCCCGGCGACCACCCTGCGGGACACCGGAGTTGACGCTTCGTTCGATCGCTCGAACACCCCGGGCGGCCCCGGGAACGAAAGCGGCCGGCCCGGCCGCACGAGGAGGTCCTCATG
>NZ_JBHUAL010000083.1:0-35757 GCF_042789775.1 Kitasatospora sp. NPDC056800
TGTGTGGAGGCGCCTGCCGCGAGGTCAAAGGTGCCGGCGGCTGTGACGCAGGCCGGTGTGATGGCGTCGGCGAGGGTGATGCCGGTGATGTTGACGGGCCCGTTGTTGGTGACGGTGATCCGCCAGTACGCGGTGCCATTCGGCGCGACGATGGTCGTCTTGGCCCACGGGCCGGCGCCTCCGGTGCCGCAGTCAGCGGCGTTGGCGGAGGTGCAGACCTCCTTGTTGATGGCCAGGGACGGGACGTCGACGCTCGCTTCGGAGGGTGGTGTGGTGATGGGTGTTCCGCCGGGTCCCGGGAATGAGGCGGTGACGGTGTTGGTGGTGGATTGGGTGACGCCCGGGAGGTTGCAGAAGACCTGTGTGGAGGCCCCTGCGGCGAGGTCGAACGTCCCCGCGGCTGTGACGCAGGCCGGTGTGATGGCGTCGGCGAGGGTGATGCCGGTGATGTTGACCGGCCCGTTGTTGGTCACCGTGATCCGCCAATAGGCGGTGCCGTTCGGCGCGACGGTGGTGGTCTTCGCCCACGGTCCCGCGCCACCGGCGCCACAGTCGGCCGGGTTGGCGGAGGTGCAGACCTCCTTGTTGATGGCCAGAGATGGAACGTCAACGCTCGCCTCGGACGGCGGCGTGGTGATCGGGGTGCCACCAGGCCCCGGGAACGAGGCCGTCACCGTGTTGGTGGTGGACTGGGTGACGCCCGGCAGGTTGCAGAACACCTGCTGGGACGCGCCTGCGGCGAGGTCGAACGTCCCGGCGGCCGTCACGCACGAGGGCGTCACGGTGTCGTTCAGCGTGATGCCGGTGACGTTGACCGTGCCGGTGTTGGTGACGGTGATCCGCCAGTAGGCCGTCCCGTTAGGCGCCACGGTGGTGGTCTTGGCCCACGGGCCCGGACCCCCGGCGCCGCAGTCGGCGGCGTTGGCCGAGGTGCAGACCTCCTTGTTGATGGCCAGCGACGGGACGACGGCACTCGCCTCCGACGGGCCCGTCCTGACCGGGGTGCCACCAGGGCCGGGGAAGGAGGCGGTCACCGTGTTCGTCGTCGACTGGGTGACGCCCGGCAGGTTGCAGAAGATCTGATGGGAGGCGCCCGCTGCGAGGTCGAACGTCCCGGCGGCTGTCACGCAGGACGGTGTGACGGTGTCGTCCAGGGTGATGCCGGTGATGTTGACCAGGCCGGTGTTGGTCGCGGTGATCCGCCAGTAGGCCGTCCCGCCGGGGGCGAGGGTGGTGGTCTTGGCCCATGGTCCGGGGCCACCGGGCCCGCAGTCGGCGGCGTTGGTGGAGGTGCAGACCTCCTTGAGGATCTCCAGCTTCGGCGCGCACTCGGCGCCGGGGGTGACCTGGAGGGTGACGGTGTTGGAGGTGACGGGCGGCTGGCCGTTGGTGACGGCGGAGGCCTGGTTGGAGACGGCGGTGACGGAGCAGTCGGTGGAGATGGTGGTCTCGAAGCAGATCTGCGGCGCGTCGCCGACGAAGGTCACCTGCATCTGCGGGTGGTTGCCGGGGGTGAAGGACGACCCGTTGACGAGGGTGAGGTTGGCGATCACCTGGATCGGTGAGTCGCTGGTCGGGACGGATGAGATGTCCGCCGTCTCGGTGGTGGGGTTGAACGGGAAGGTGCCGATGGTGGTGCCGTCGGAGGCCAGGACGGTCACCGAGGACTGGGTGAAGTCGACGGTGGTGGGGTCGAGGCCGAGGAGGCTGACCGTGCCGTACGACCTCACGTGCCCGGTGGCCCCGTCGCAGTAGTACGCGGAGGGGTTGAGGCTGCCCTGGGCCTTGGTCTTCAGGCAGGGGGAGGCGCCGGTGATCGGGTCGATGGAGAACAGGTAGCCGGTGTCGCCGAGGCTGTACTTGCACTGGCCGTCGTAGGCGAAGCCGTACGGTCTGGTGTCGCCGCCGTTGACGTTGGGCGGGCCGTTGACGACGCCGTTGGTGCCGTACTGGGCGCAGGGGGCCTGGGTGTTCCAGTCGTAGCAGAACTCGGAGCTGTTGGAGGTGGGGGAGATGCTGAGGTAGATCCAGAACGGGAACTCGGTTTCGAGGTGTCCGTTGGGGGCGGTGATGGTCAGCGGCACCTGGAAGTTGGATTCGCCGGGGGCGACGTTGGTGCTGAGGAGGGTCTGCAGGCCGGGGGGCGCGGCGACGGGGTTGCCGGCGAAGTCGAAGCAGACGACGGTGCCGACCGGCGGGGTGACGGCCAGTTCGACGCCGCCGACCGCCGTGCAGACGCCGGTGACGGTGCCGGCCGTGTCGTACATCTCGAAGACGTTGTCGGCGCGGGCGGCTTCGGTGCCGGTCGGGGTGACGACGGTCTTGGGGGTGGCCCAGCCGGTGCACGCGGCGTTCGTCGACGGGTCGAAGCAGGACATCACCGTGGGCAGCGGGGCCAGCTGGTTGTCGGTGACGTAGATCTTGCCGTTGATGACCCGCATGATGCCGGCGTAGTCGCCGCTGAAGGCGACCTGGCCCTCGTTGGGCGGCAGGCCGATGGTGAAGGTGCCGCAGGAGGAGTTGCCGACGGGGTCGTAGCAGAGGATCTCGCCGGTGCCGGAGACCGCGTAGATCAGCTGGTTGGGCGCCTGGACGACGCCTCCGATGACCAGGCCGGTGCCGGTCTGGAGCGGGGTGAGGCCGCAGCTGGTCTGGGCCTGGAGGTCGATGCAGCCGACGCCGATGAGTGCTTGCGTGACCCGGCTGATCGCGGCGTAGTACAGCCGGGAGCCGATCTGCACGTAGGTCGGGGTGCGGGTGCTGCCGATGTCGCCGGTGGTCGTGTCGGCGGCGGAGGAGTTCAGCGCCTGGGGCCAGGTGGCGGGGGCTCCGCTCGGGGTCGGGCAGGGGCCGTTGGTGAGCAGGTCGGTGCAGACCACGCTGGCCGTGTTGGAGAAGCCGTGGTGGTAGATGTTCCAGATCTCGGGGGTGGGGACGCCGTTGATCGTGGCGGTGTAGCGGATGGGGGTGAAGCCGTCGCCGCCGGTGGCGGTGTTGATCGGGGTGAACGGCGGCGGGATCTGGACCACTTGGCCGGTCGCCGGGGAGGAGAGCGTCGGGTTGGTGGCCTGGACGACGTTGGTGGCGGCGCCCTGGTCGGTGCCGGAGAAGGTCGTGCCGCCGTCGGTGGACCACTGCTTGGTGAAGCCGGGGGGCACCTGCAGTGAGCCGGGGACGTAGGACTGGGTCTGCGGTGTGCTGCCCGGGCCGCCCTGGATGGCGTCGGTGACGGTGGTGCTGACGGGCGCGCCGTCGGGGTTGGTCGCGGAGACGACCCAGCGGACGGTGTCGCCCTGGGCGGTCTGGGTGGTGCTGCCGGTGGTGGTGTCGGTGCCGGTCTTCGCCAGGGTCACGGGCTGCTGGCGGACGTCGTGGCGTCCGTTCCGCTGGTCGGCGGGGGCGGCCGTCGTGCCGGTGGCGGGGGTGCGGGGGTCACGGCTCGGCGCGTGTGCCACGGCGGGGGCGGCGAAGGAGCCGGAGGCCGTGGCGAACGCGAGGAGGAGGGTGAGCACGGCCCCGACGAGGCGGTCGCGGAGCGTGTCCATCCCGGGTCGGCCTCCGTGTCGGCGGCCGCGTCGACTTCGCTCGTGTCCGCTGGTGGCTGGACAGCGCCTCATGACGATTCCCTTCGGTCGAGCGGTCCGGTGTCACGCGGTGGGCTGCACAGCGGTGGGTTGGACGGCGGTGAGCTGGACGGCGCGGGGTGGATGGCGGTGGTGACGGGCACGGGGACGGTGGAGCGGATGCGGGGTGTTGTTGACCCAATACGGACAGTGACCGTACGGGCGTAGTATGCGTGCCGAAAATCCGATAAACGGCATTAACGTGCCCGAGTGGCACCACGGTTCACCCGGATGCGCCGGGGAGGCCGCCCAGGTGACGGGCGGGCTGTGAGGCCCGGGTGAAGGTCGTGGGTAGGGCCGGTGATCGGCCGTTGATCGGGCGTAGACGACGAGCCTGGAGCATCGGGACCCGGAGGGAACCGGTCCGGAGGCCACAGCCTGATCGCCGGGTCCCGTACGGCCGGACCACGGGCCGTACGGGCGCCCGTGGCTGACGCCGCCACCGGTCCCGACGTCAGGAGGAGTCCGGACCACGAAGGGCAGACGAGGCATGGACGGCGGGCTGTCGGTGCAAGCGGTGAGAACGGCGGCGGGTTTCGGCGAGCTGCTGCGGCTACGGCGCGAGCGGATCGGGCTGACCCAGCAGTGCCTGGCGGATCACGCGACCCTGAGCGTGCGGGCGATCCGGGACATGGAGAGCGGCCGGGTGCGACGGCCCCGCAACGAGACCGTCCGGCTGCTGGCGGACGCGCTGCGGCTGGAGGGCCGCAGCCGGACGGACTTCGAGGAGGCCGCCCGCCGGCAGCAGGCCGCGGACGAGCCGGGGGACGAGCCGGCCGCCCCGCCGGTGGCGCGCGGGGCGATCGTCGGCCGGGAGGCGGAGGCCGAGGTGCTGGCCGACGCCTTCGCCGTGCACGGGGACCGGCTGGTCTCGCTGGTCGGCCTCGGCGGGGTGGGCAAGACCCGGCTCGCCCTGGAGGTGGCCCGCCGGCTGCACCTGGCCGTCCGCTGGTCGGTGCGCTGGGTGGACTGCGGCGGCGGCCCGCACCCGTGGCGCGGGCGGCTGGACGACCTCGTCCGGGACATCGGCGAGCGGCCCGCCCTGCTGGTGCTGGACGGCGCCGACGGCGGGGTGGACGCCGGGCAGTTGGACGGGCTGTTCCGCCACTGCCCCGGGCTGCGGGTGCTGATCACCGCCCGGGAGGCCCGGCCGCTGCCCGGCGGCCAGGTCATCCCGCTCGCGCCGCTGCCCGTACCGGACCCCGAACTCGACGCCGAGCCCGAGGCGTTGGCGCAGGTCGGGGCCGTCCGGCTGCTGCTCTCGCACCTGTGCCGGCTGCGGCCCGGCTACACCCTGGAGCGCTCCGAGGCGCCCGCCGTCGCGGAGCTCTGCCGCCGACTGGACGGCCTGCCGGGAGCGTTGGAGCGGGCGGCGGGCTGGGCGCTGGTGCGGTCCACCGCCCAGCTGGTGGCCGGGCTGGCGGCCGTCCCGTTCACGCTGGCGGCGCCGCCGGTGGTGTTCGGCGCGCGCGGTGACCTGCGGGACGACCTGGAGCCGGCGATCCTCCGCCTGACGGACCGTCAGCGCGCCCTGCTGGAAGTGCTGGTGGACGAGCCCGGGGACTGGTCGGGGGAGGACGCGGTGGTCCGCAGCGGCTGGACGCTGCAGACCTGCCTGGCCACGGTGCACGAACTGCTGTCGCGGGGGCTGATCCGCAGCGTGCCCGCCCGGGACGGCGTGCGCTTCACCGTCCTCAACCTGTGCCGCCGGCTGGTCCGGGAGGAGCCCGGGCCGCGGCTCGCGCCGACCGGGGACGTCCCGCTGCTGGCGGCCGCGGGCTGACCGATTCTGCCGCCGGCCGACCCATTCTGCCGCTTAATGCCGCCGGAGCTGCCGCTTGCCGGGCCCGATCGTTCCTAGCGTTCTCCGTGGGGCCGGGCCGCCGCGCAGAACGCGACGGAACGCCATCGAGGATCACTACCGGTGAGGGCGGAGTCGTGGAGCACGGGAATGCCGAACAGAACGGTCCGGGCGGTCTGGACGTCGTCGTGACGACGACGGCCTCGGACTCGCACACCTGGAACCTGGTGTACCTCCAGTTCCTGCTGGAGGAGATGGGCCACCGGGTGACGAACCTGGGCGCGTGCGTCCCGGACGCGCTGCTGCTCTCCGAATGCCGCCGGGCCGAACCGGACCTGATCGTGATCAGCAGCGTCAACGGGCACGGCCACCAGGAGGGCCTGCGGGTGATCGAGGCCCTCCGCGCCTGCCCGGAGCTGCGGAGCACCCCGACCGTCATCGGCGGCAAGCTCGGCATCGCCGGGGCCGACGACCCGGACCGCGAACGCGCGCTGCTGGCGGCCGGGTTCGACGCGGTCTTCGAGGACGGCGCCGCGGTGGCCGGGTTCCGCGCCTTCGTCGGCGGACTGCGCTCCGGGGTGCTGCTGTGACGGCTCCCGTCGGGGCCGGTCCCGCCGGGTTCGGTCCCGCGGTGGCCGGACCTGAACGGGCGGGCCCCGCCGGGACGGGCTTCGGCGCGTTCGTGGCGCAGGCCGCCGAGGCCGGCGCGCTGGTGGTCCAGCCCCGGATGGGCATGGCGGAGGCGGCCCCGATGCGGGCGGGCCTGCTCGCCACCCGGGGCGCGGCCGCCGTCACCGTCGGCACCATCACCCTGGACAGCTACACCCGCACCGGCGACCTCGCGGCCGCCCGGCGCGCCCTGGCCGCCGGGGCGGGCCTCAACGGCTACCCGATCGCCACCCACCCCGTCGAGGTCACCCGGGCGGTGCTGCGCGGGGTGGCGGACGCGGGCTTCCCGGTGCAGGTCCGGCACGGCTCGGCCGCACCGGAGCGGATCGTCGAGGCGCTGCTGGCGGCCGGCCTGGACGCCACCGAGGGCGGACCGGTCTCCTACTGCCTGCCGTACGGCCGCACCCCGCTCCACGAGGCGGTGGCCCGCTGGCGTCGCGGCTGCGAACTGCTGGCCTCCGTCCGGGAGTTCGGCGCCGAGCCGCACCTGGAGACGTTCGGCGGCTGCCTGATGGGCCAGCTCTGCCCGCCCTCGCTGCTGATCGCCGTCAGCGTGCTGGAGGCGCTGTTCTTCCGCCGGCACGGGCTGCGCAGCATCTCGCTCAGCTACGCCCAGCAGGCCGACGCCCGCCAGGACGAGGAGGCGCTGGCCGCGCTCGGCCGGATCGCGGGGGAACTGCTCACCGACGTCGACTGGCACCTGGTGGTGTACGCGTACATGGGTGTGTACCCGCGCTCGCCCGGCGGTGCGCGGCTGCTGCTGGAGGACGCGGCGCGGCTCGCGGTGCGTGGCGGCGCGGCCCGGCTGATCGTCAAGACCACGGCCGAGGCGCACCGCATCCCGACCGTCGCCGAGAACGTCCGGGCGCTGGAGGCCGCCGCCGCGGCCGCCACGGCGGAGCGGGCCCGGCCCCCGGCGTCCGACCGCCGTCCCGCCGTGCCGCCGGACACCGGGATCGAGGCCGAGGCCAGGGCGCTGATCGGCGCGGTGCTCGACCTGGACGCCGACGTCGGGCGGGCCCTGGTACGGGCGTTCGCGGCCGGCTACCTGGACGTGCCGTACTGCCTGCACCCCGACAACGCCGGGCGGACACGCAGCTCGCTGGGCCCGGACGGGCGACTGTACTGGTCCTCGGTCGGCTCGATGCCGATCGCCGGGCTGGGCGAGCGCGGCCGCGCGCCGATCCCCGGCTCGGCCGGGCTGCTCGCCGCCCTCTCCCACGTCCAGCGGAGCTACGACGGCCGGGCCCGGTACGCCGCCGCCTCCGCGTCCGCGTCCGCCGCCCGGGGCCTGCCCGTCGCGCGCTGAGCCGCCGCCCCGCCGAGCCGCCCGCGCTCCAGCCGTCCCGCCCGGCCGGCGCTCCACCACCGACGACCGCCCGCGCCCCGACGACCGCCCGCGCCCCCGACGGCGGACCACGGCCCCCCGAGAGAAGAGGACTCCGACCATGCCCGACGCCACCCCCCTGCCCCCGACCGATCCGGGCCGGCACCTGACCGACCCGACCACCCGCAGCGCGCTGCGGATCCAGCAGCACCTGCTGTCCGCCGCCCGCGAGTTCCTGCGCGGCCGGGGCTTCACCGAGCTGCTGCCGCCGATCATCGGCCCGGTCACCGACCCCGGCGCGCGCGGCTCCAAGCAGGTGGACATCGACTTCTACGGCCACCGCTACAAGCTGATGACCAGCGCGATCCTGTACAAGCAGGCCTCGCTGCTCGCCTTCGACAAGATCTTCTGCATCGCCCCGAACGTCCGTCTGGAGCCGCTGGAGACCGCCGGGACGAGCCGGCACCTGGCCGAGTTCCACCAGCTGGACGTGGAGGCGGCCGGCGCGAGCCGGGACGACGCGGTCCGGCTGGCCGAGGAGCTGGTGGTGCACATCGTCGGCAGCACGGTGCGCGAGCTGCCCAAGGAGTTCGCCGAACTCGGCCGGGACCCGCAGGCGTTCGCCGACCTGCTGAAGGGCTCCTTCGGCCGCGTCCGGCACGCCGAGGCGGTCGCCGAACTGCGCGGGATCGGGCACCCGCAGAGCCTGGACGCCGAACTCGACTGGGAGGGCGAGGCGTTGCTGTCGGCCCGGCGCGACCGGCCGTTCTTCGTCACCGACTACCCGAAGGGCTCGCGCGGCTTCTACGACCGCGAGCACCCGCAGGACCCGGGCCTGCTGCGGAACTTCGACCTGCTCGCGCCCGAGGGCTACGGCGAGCTGTGCAGCGGCAGCCAGCGCACCAACGACTACGCGGAGATCGTCACCCGGATGCGGGAGACCGGCGAGAACCCGCAGAAGTACCGCTGGTACCTGGACCTGGTGCGCGAGGGCGTGCCGGCCAGCGCGGGCTTCGGTATCGGCGTCGAGCGGCTCACCCGGTACGTCGCCGGGCTGGACGCCGTCTGGCAGGCCAGCGCGTTCCCCAAGGTCGCCGGGGTGGTGTCGCCATGAGCGACCTGACCGCACCGGGGTTCCCGGAGGAGGAGGTCCGACGGCGGGCTCGGGCCGGGGCGGCCGCCGTGTTCCCGCCCGCCGAGGAGTACGGGCGGGTGCTGTTCGGCGCCGGCGCGGCCGAGGAGGCACAGTCGTCCGACGCCCTCGACGCCCTGCGGATCGTCCCGCCGCTGTTCCTGCCGCAGCGGCTCGCCAAGCTGATCGACCTGGGCCGCGAGCCCGACTACCGGGACGTCGAACTCGCCACCGCCATCGGCGGGTTCGCCTCCGCGCTGCCGGTGTACGTCTCCGCGACCGGCTCCACCCGGGCGGCCGGCGGCGACCTCGGACTGGCCCTCAGCCGGCAGGCCGGGGCGCTCGGGATCCCGATGGTGATCGGCGAGAACGTGGTGCCGGTCAACGGCTACGGCCGGCTCGGCGAGGCCGCCGACCGCACCCTGCTCGGCCGGCTGCGCGCCTACGGCGAGGAACTCCCGGACGGGCTCGGCGGCGTGGCCGTCCAGCAGAGCACCGAGGACGCCGACGCCGAGGTGTGGAACCTCGTCCACAGCGACCCGGCCGCCCTGCCGCTGCTCGAATCCGGGCGGCTGGCCTTCGAGTTGAAGGTCGGCCAGGGCGCCAAGCCGGGTCTGGGCGGGATGACCGTACTGGACGCGGAGGCCGCCGCCGCGCTCGGCGACCGCTTCGGGCTCGACCCGCTGTTCGGCGACGGGCGGGTGCTGCGCGCCGCCACCCCGGGCACCTTCACCGCGGAGATCCTGCGCCAGCAGATCCGGCTGATGCGCAACAACTACCCGCGGGTGCGGATCTGGGTGAAGCTCTACCCCGGCCGGGACGTGGCCGAGGCCGCCCGGGTGGCGCACGAGGCCGGGGCGGACGCCGTCGTGGTGGACGGCGCGGAGGGCGGCACCGGCTGGGCGCCGGGGGTGTTCCTGCCGCACGTCGGCCTGCCGCTCGCGGAGTGCCTGCGCCGGCTGGCGGTCGTGCCGCCGCCCTGCCTGCTGGTCTCCGGGCGGATCTGGGAGGGCGCCCGGGCGGTCAAGAGCCTGGCGCTGGGGGCCCGCGCGGTGGGCCTCGGGCGGGCGGCGCTGCTCGCCGTCGCGGAGGACCGGGAATCCGGGCTCCGCCGTTTCGCGGAATGCCTGGCGCTGGAACTCCGGCTGCTGATCAGCGCGCTCGGGAAGTACTCCCCGGAGGCCCTGGAAGAGGCGGACGTCTGGTCCCCCGGGAATTCCGGAATCCCCCTCGGCCGGTAGCCCTGGCCTGCTCGGGAAGCGGCAGAAGGAAACTGCCGACTTCCTTCCGCCCGTTCTGCCGATAGGGCCTTCGTAATCCCCCTATCGCCTTCTTCGCCGATTCCTCTCACGATCTGGGGCTGGATGATGTCCTCTCGCGGTTTTCCCGTCGAATTCACGGCGCCCGCATTCGCGCCGTTCGCCTCCGCCGTCGCGCGCTTCCCGGAGCGGCCGGCCGTCCGGGCCGGGGCCCGGACCGTCGGCTACCGGGAGCTGGACGGACTGAGCGCCGCCCTCGCCGCCCGGCTCGCCCCCGGGCGGACGGTCGCCGTGACCGGCCGCGACCGGCTGGACCACGTGGTCGCGCTGCTGGCGGCGCTGCGGGCGGGTGCCACCTACCTGCCGCTGGACCGGGAGGCGCCCGAGGAGCGCAACCGCTGGATCGTCGAGGACGCCGGGGCCGGGCTCGCCCTCGACGGCGAGGAGCTCACCGAGCTCGGCGACGGGACGGGTGTGGGCGCGGGCGCCGGCTACGTCATCTACACCTCCGGCACCACCGGCCGCCCCAAGGGCGTGCACGTCCCGCTCGCGGCCCTGACCGGCCACCTGGCCGGTGTGGTCGAGGCCCTCGGCCTGACCGAGCGGGACGTGGTGCTGCAGTTCGCCCGTCCGACCGTGGACGTGGCCGTGGAGCAGGTGCTCGGGGCGCTGTCCGCCGGGGCCTGCCTCGTCCTGCCGGAGCAGCGGCTGCTCGCCCCGGCCGCGCTGCTGGAACTGCTGGACGCCGAGGGCGTCACCGTCGCCAACCTGGCCGCGGGCTACTTCCAGGACGTGGTGGCGGCGCTGGGCGGCGGGGTGCCGCGCACCCTGCGGCTGATGGTCTCCGGCAGCGACAAGCTGGAGCCGGCCACCGCCGCCGCCTGGTGGGCGGCGACCGGGGTGCCGCTGCTGAACGCGTACGGTCCGACCGAGACGGTGGTCACCGCCACCGTCCACCGGCTCGACGGCGGGCAGGAGCAGCCGGGCGCCCGGGTGCCGATCGGCACCGCCGTCGGCGGGCGGCTGCTGCACGTGCTCGACGAGCGGCTGCGGCCGGTGCCGCCCGGCGAGGCCGGCGAACTGTACGTCGGCGGGCCGCTGTTGGCCTCCGGCTACCTCGGCCGCCCGGGCCTGACCGCCGGCCGCTTCGTCGCCGACCCGTTCGCGGACCCGGACGGCCCCGGGGGAGCCCGGATGTACCGCACCGGCGACCTGGTGCGCCGAGCCACCGGGGAGGGCCCGCTGGAGTTCCTCGGCCGCACCGACCACCAGGTGAAGATCCGCGGCTTCCGGGTCGAGCCCGGGGAGGTCGAGCAGGTGCTGGCCGGCCACCCCGGCGTCACCGGCTGCGTGGTGGTGGCGCACGAGGGCCGGCTGGCCGCGTACGTCACCGGCGCCGCGCCGGGGTACGCCGAGGCCCGGGCCTGGCTGGCCGAGCGGCTGCCCGAGCACATGGTCCCGGCGACGCTCACCGCGCTGGAGGCCTTCCCGCTGACGGCCGGCGGCAAGGTGGACCGCGCGGCGCTGCCCGAGCCGCGGACCGCGCCGGAGGGCAGGGCGGCCGGCCGCCCGCCGCGCACCCCCGCCGAGCAGCTGATCGCGGCGGTCTGGGCGGACGTGCTCGGGGTGCCGGAGGTCGGCGCCGACGACAACTTCTTCCACCTGGGCGGCGATTCGCTGACCGCCGTCCGGGTGGTGGGCCGGGTCTTCGACGTCTTCGGCATGGTGTCGCCGTACACCATCTTCGACGCGCCGACCCTGGCCGGGTTCGCCGCCGCGGTGACCTCCGCGACCGGCGGCGCGCGCCCGGCCCCGGTGCGCTCGGGCGCCGCCGAGGCCCCGCTGTCGAAGTTCCAGCGCGGCCTGTGGTTCCTCGACCAGTGGAACCCGGACGCGCCGACCTACGTGGTGCCCTGGGTGTTCCGCTTCTCCGGGCCGGTCGACCCCGGGCTGCTGCGGCGGGCGCTGGCGGGGGTGGTGGAGCGGCACGAGAGCCTGCGGACCACCTTCGAGCTCGCCGAGGACGGCCCGCGCCAGGTCGTCCACCCCTCCGTGGAGCTGCCGTTCACGCTCACCGAGACCACCGCCGACCGGGTGGACGAGCTGGTCGCCGAGGCCGCGCTGGAGCCCTTCGACCTGGCGCGGGGACCGCTGGTGCGGGCCCGGGTCTTCCGGGCCGACGGGGCGACCACGCTGCTGCTGCTCCTCCATCACATCGTCTGGGACGAGGGCTCGCTGCCCGTGCTGGAGGCCGAACTCCAGGAGCTGTACGCCGCGCTGGCCGAGGGCCGCCCGGCCGAGCTGCCGGAACTCGCCGTCCAGTACGGCGACTACGCCGCCTGGCAGTACCAGGACGACACCGCGGAGAAGCAACTCGACTACTGGCGCGAGCAGTTGCGCGACGCGCCGACCGCCGACGCGCTGGCGCCGGACCGCCCCCGCCCCGAGGAGCAGGCCTTCCGCGGCGCCTTCCACCGCTTCGCCATGCCCGATCCGGTGGCCGAGGCCGTCCGGGCGCTCGCCCGCAGCGAGGACGCCACCCCGTTCATGGTGCTGCTGGCCGGGCTGGCGCTCACCCTGCACCGCCGCTCCGGGCAGCGCGACCTGGTCCTCGGCTCGCCGGTGAACGCCCGCGGCCGGGCCGAACTCGACGGCCTGATCGGCTACTTCGTCAACCTGCTGCCGCTGCGGCTGAAGCTGGAGGAGGGCGCCTCCTTCCGCGAGCTGGTCCGGCACGTGCGCGAGGTGTCGATCGGCGGCTACCGGCACCAGGAGGTGCCCTTCGACGACATCGCGAACGCCGTGCTCGACGAGCGCCCCGAGGACCGCAACCCGCTCTGCCAGGTGCTGCTGGAGCTGCACCCGCTGGACCCCCGGCCGTTCACGGTCGGCGGGCACGCCGTCACCCGCTCCCTGCACTCCAACCCGGTCTCCCGCTTCGACCTGTCCGTCTCGGTGGACGACCTCGGCACCGGCTTCACCGGCCGCTTCGAGTACGACAGCGACCTCTTCGACCCGGCCACCATGGCCGGCCTGTGCGAGGAGTGGCTGGGCACCCTGGCCGCCGCCGTCGAGGTGCCGGTGCACGCCCTGTTCGAGGCGCGGGCCGCCCGGGAGCCGGGCGCCGTCGCCCTGGTGTCCGGCGAACGCGCCGTCGGGTACGGCGAGTTGAACGCCGCCGCGAACCGGCTCGCCCGCCACCTGGCGGGCCTGGGCATCGGCCGCGGCGACACCGTCGCCGTGCTGACCGAGCGCGGTCCGGAGCTGGTCACCGCCCTGCTGGCGGCCCTCAAGACCGGCGCCGCGTACACCCTGCTCGACCCGGACTTCCCGGCCGAGCGGCTGGCCGGCGCCGTCGCCGACACCGGCGCCGCCACGGTGGTCACCCACCGGCACGCCACCGTGCCGTTCGCCGTCCCCGGCCAGGTGGACCTGGACGCCTCGGCCGCCGACCTCGCCCGGTACCCGGCCCACGACCTCGGCCTGCCGGTCGACGGCGTCGACCTCGCCACCGTGATGTTCACCTCCGGCTCCACCGGCCGCCCCAAGGGCGTCGCCGTCCCGCACCGCGCGCTCACCACCACCTACCTCGGCCAGGACTACGCCCGCTTCGGCCCCGACGAGGTCTGGCTGCAGTGCTCGCCGGTCTCCTGGGACGCCTTCGCGCTGGAGCTGTACGGCGCGCTCTGCTTCGGCGGCACCTGCGTCCTCCAGCCCGGCCAACGCCCCGACCCGCAGACCGTCGCCGAGCTGACCCGCCGCCACGGCGTCACCCAACTCCAGCTCTCCGCCAGCCTGTTCAACTTCCTGCTGGAGGAGTTCCCGGAGACCTACGACGGCCTGAAGCTCGCCTTCACGGCCGGCGAGCGGGCCTCCACCACCCATGTCGCCAAGGCCCTGGAGGCCTACCCGGGGCTGGTCGTCGCCAACGGCTACGGCCCGGTGGAGAGCCTCGGCCTGACCACCTGCCACCGGGTCGGCCCCGCCGACGCCGCCGGCGGCTCCATCCCGATCGGCGTCGCGCTGCACGGCAAGGGCGTCCTCGTCCTGGACGAGCGGCTGCGCCCCGTCGCGCCCGGGGTGACCGGCGAGCTGTACGCCACCGGCGGCGGCCTCGCCCACGGCTACCTCGGCCGGCCCGGCCTGACCGCCGAACGCTTCGTCGCCTCCCCGTACGGCGCCCCCGGCGAGCGCCTCTACCGCACCGGCGACCTCGGCCACCGCACCGCCGAGGGCCTGCTGGAGGTCACCGGCCGGATCGACGACCAGGTCAAGATCCGGGGCTTCCGGGTCGAACCCGGCGAGATCGAGGACGCGCTCACCCGCCACCCGGCCGTCCGGGAGGCCGCCGTCGCCGTCCACGAGCCCGCCCCCGGCGACCGCCGGCTCGCCGCCTACGTCACCGTCGCCGCCGGCGCCCCCGGCCCGGACGCCCTGCTCGACCACCTGGCCGGCCTGCTGCCCGAGCACATGCTGCCCGCGACCCTGGACGTCCTGGACGCGCTGCCGCTCAACCACAACGGCAAGGTGGACCGCAGGGCGCTGCCCGCCCCCGCCGGGCGCCCGGCCGCCTCCGACGAGGACGCGACGGCCGACGAGGCCGCCGACCCGCTGACCGAGGCCGAACGCCTGGTCGCCGAGGCGGTGCGCGAGGTGCTCGACCTCGCCGAGGTCGGCCGCGAGGACAACTTCTTCCGGATCGGCGGCAACTCGCTGGCCGCCGTCCGGGTCGCGATGCGGCTGTCCCGGGAGACCGGCAGCCGCGTCCCCCCGCAACTGGTGTTCCGGGCCCGGACCGTGAGCGCCATCGCCGAACGGCTGGCCGCCCGGTGACCGGCCGCACCGCACACGAAGGGAACGAGGCCGTGAGCCCGTCCGACCACCCGGCGCGCACCGCGCCCGTCTCCGGGCTGCAACGCGGCCTCTGGTTCCTCGACCGCCTCGACCCGAAGGCCGTCACCTACTGCACCCCCTGGACCCTCGACGTCACCGGCCCGCTCGACCTCGCGCTGCTCCGACGGGCGCTGGACGCCGTCACCGCCCGGCACGAGACGCTGCGCACCACCTTCGCGCTGCACCCCGACGGCCCCCGCCAGCACGTGCACCACCGGCTCGCCGTGCCGCTCGCGGAGACCGACCTGCGGGACCACCCCGACCGGGCCGCGCGCCTGGAGGAGCTGCTCGCCGCCCGCTGCGCCGAGCCCTTCGACCTGGCGGCGGGCCCGCTGCTGCGCGCCGAGGCCTTCCGGCTCGAGGACGAGCGCACCACCGTGCTGTTCACCGTCCACCACATCGTCTGGGACGGCTGGTCCGCCGAGGTCTTCGAGCGCGAACTCGCCGAGCTGTACGACGCGGCGCTGCGCGGCCGGGAGCCCGAACTGCCGGAGCTGACCGTGCAGTACGCCGACCGCGCCGAGGAGGAGCTCGGCACCTCCTACGAGGAGCACCTGACCTACTGGAAGGAGCAGCTGGACGGCGCCCCCGCGCTGCTGGAGCTGCCCACCGACCGGCCCCGGCCCGCCGAGCGCGGCGCGGCCGGCCGCACCGAGGGGTTCGACCTCGCCCCGGGGACGGCGGCGCGGGTCCGCGCCCTGGCCGAGACCGAGGGCGTCACCCCGTTCACCGTCCAACTGGCCGCCTTCGCCCTGCTGCTGAACCGCTGGACCGGCGCCGACGACCTGGTGGTCGGCACCCCGGTCACCACCCGCGACCGGCCCGAACTGGAGCACCTGCTCGGCTACTTCGTCAACCTGCTGCCGCTGCGCCTGCGGCTCGCGCCCGCGCTGAGCTTCCGGGACATGCTGGAGCACGTCCAGGACGTCGCCTTCGAGGCGTACGGCTACCTCGACCTGCCCTTCGACCAGATCGTCGACCGGCTCGGCGCCGCCCGCAGCGCCCAGCACCCGCCGCTGGTCCAGGTGGTGTTCGGCGCCCACGGCGAGGACCGCACCCCGCTGGCGCTCGGCCCGGCGGCCACCGCCCGCAGCCGGGTGCGCTCCAACGGCACCAGCAAGTTCGACCTCACCTGGTCCGTCTTCGACGGGGGAGACGGCGGCGAGCTGCGCGGCGAGGCCGAGTACCGCGGCGAGCTGTTCGACGCGGAGACCGTCCACCGGCTGGCCGCCGAGTTCGACGCCCTGCTCACCGCGGCCCTGGACGACCCCGACGCCACCGTGCTGCGGCTGACCACCCGCCCCGCCGAGGGGGCTGCGGCCACCGACACCCCCGGTCACTGCCTGCACCACCTGTTCGAACGGGCCGCCGACGCCCACCCCGACCGGCCCGCCGTCAGCGACCCCGACCGCACCCTGGGCTACGCCGAACTCGACCGCCGGGCCAACCGCCTCGCGCACGCCCTGCGCGCCCGGGGTGTCGGCCCCGGCGACCGCGTCGGCATGCTGCTGGACCGCACCGCCGACGTCCTGGTCACCGTCCTCGGCGTGCTCAAGACCGGCGCCGCCTACGTGCCCGTCGACCTGGCCGCCCCCGCCGACCGCGCCGCGCTGGTCTTCGGCGACACCGGCGTCGCCCTGGTCGTCACCGACCGCCCGGACCTGGTGCCCGAAGGCCCCTGGCAGGCCTACGACCTGACCGCCGAGGCCGCCGACCTGGCCGCCCGCCCCGACACCCGCCCGCCGGCCGCCGGCCGCCCCGGCGACGTCGCCTACGTCATCTTCACCTCCGGCTCCACCGGCCGCCCCAAGGGCGTCGCCGTCGCCCACGAGCACGTCAGCCGGCTGATGGCGGACGGCGAGCGGCACTTCGGCTTCGGCTCCCAGGAGACCTGGACGCTCTTCCACAGCTACGCCTTCGACTGGACGGTCTGGGAGATGTGGGGCGCCCTGCTGCACGGCGCCCGCCTGGTCGTCGTCCCGTACGTGACCAGCCGCTCGCCGGAGGAGTTCGCCCAGCTGCTGGCGGAGGAGGAGGTCTCGTACCTCTGCCTGACCCCCTCGGCGCTGCGCCAGTTGGAGCCGGTGCTGCGGCGCAGCCCGCGCGCCCTGCCCGCACTGAAGTGGATCATGCTGGGCGGGGAGGCGCTGGACCCGGCCGTCGTCCAGCGCTGGTTCGAACTCGACCCGCCGCCCCCGGCCCGGCTGTGCAACCTGTACGGCATCACCGAGACCACCGTCCACGTCACCACCCACGACCTGGCCGGCAGCGCCGGCTTCGAGCGCAGCCTGATCGGCACGCCGATGCCGCACCTGAGCGCCCAGGTCCTGGACGACTGGCTGCGGCCGGTGCCGCCCGGCGCGGCCGGCGAGCTGTACATCGGCGGCGACAGCCTCGCCCACGGCTACTGGGGCCGCCCCGGCCTCACCGCCGGGCGCTTCGTCGCCGACCCGTACGGCCCGCCCGGGGCCCGGCTCTACCGCACCGGCGACGTCGCCCGGCGGCTGCCCGGCGGCGGGCTGGAGTACATCGGGCGCGCCGACTTCCAGGTCAAGCTGCGCGGCTTCCGGATCGAACTCGGCGAGATCGAGAACGCGCTCGCCGCCCACCCGGACGTGGACGCCTGCGTCGTCACCGTGCACGAGGACCGCCTCGCCGCGTACGTCACCGGACGCGAGCCCGCCGACGTCCGCGCCTTCCTCGGCCGCTCGCTGCCCCCGTACATGGTCCCGGCGAGCTTCACCGTGCTGGAGTCGCTGCCGCTGACCGTCAACGGCAAGGTGGACCGCGCCGCGCTGCCCGCCCCCGGCCAGCGGGCCACCGCCACCGGAGGCTGGCACGTCGAGCCGCGCACCCCGGAGGAGGAGGCCTTCGCCGCCGTCTGGACGGAGGTCCTCGGGGTGGACGGCATCGGCGTCCACGACGACTTCTTCCACCTCGGCGGCGACTCCATCCGGGCCGTCCAGCTGGCCGGCGCGCTGCACGAGCGCGGCTGGGGGCTGAGCCTGCGGGACGTCTTCAACGCCCCCACCGTCGCCGCCCTGCTGCCGCTCGCCGAGCCCGTCACCCAGGGCCCGGACGCCCACGAGCCCTTCGCCCTGGTCACCCCCGAGGACCGCGCCGACCTGCCGCCCGGCCTGGTCGACGCCTACCCGATGGTGTCCATGCAGCTCTCCATGGTCTTCCACATGGAGATCGCCGGCGGCACCGACAGCTACCACAACGTCAACTCCTACAAGATCTCCGGCGACCTCGACGAGCAGGCCTTCCGCCGCTCCGTCGCCGAGGCCATGGACCGCCACGCCGTGCTGCGCACCGGCCTGGACCTGTCCGGCTACGGCGAACCGCTGCAGCTCGTCCACGGCCGGCTGCCCGCCCCCGTCGAGTTCGCCGACCTGCGCGGCGCCGCCGAGGAGGACCAGGACGCCGCGATCCGCGAGGTGTTCGACACCCACCGGTGGACGCCCTTCGACCTCACCGCGCCGCCGCTGTTCCGGATCACCGTGCAGCGCCTCGCCGAGGACGCCTTCCAGCTCACCGTCTCCGAGCACCACGCGATCCTCGACGGCTGGAGCTTCACCTCGCTGCTCACCGAGATCCTGGAACGCCACACGGCCATCGCCGAGGACCCGCTCGGCGCGCCCGCCCCGCCGCCGCGCACCGCCTTCCGCGACTTCGTGGCCGTCGAACGGCAGGCCGCCGGGGACGAGCGCTCGCTCGCCTACTGGCGCGAGCGGCTGGACGGCGTCAGCGGCCAGTCCTTCCCCGGCAGCGAGTCCGTGCACGAGGCGCCGCGCACCGTCGAACGGGTGCTGCCGGAGGCGCCCGGACAGTTGCGCGACGTCGCCGACGCGCTCGGCGTGCCGGTCAAGTCGGTGGCGCTCGCCGCCCACCTGCACGCCCTCGCCGCCGTCACCGGGCGTCGGCGCGTCACCACCGGCCTGGCCGTCAACGGCCGGCTGGAACGGCTCGGCGGCACCGAGGTGTACGGGCTGTTCCTCAACACCGTCCCGCTGAGCTGCGAACCCACCGACGACCTGCTCGCCCTGGTCCGCGAGGTCCACCGGGAGGAGCTGGACATGATGCCGCACCGCCGGGTGCCCTTCGCCCGCCTCGCCCGGCTGATGACCGACACCGCGCTGGACAGCCAGTTCGGCTACCTGCGCTTCCACGCCCTCGGCCGGCTCAGCTCGGCCCGCATCGTGGACGGCCGGATCGGCACCGAGCCGACCCTGCGCCACGAACCCAACAGCTTCGCCTTCGGCGCCTCGGTCATCCAGGACCCGGTCACGCAGCGGGTGCTGCTCGCCGTGGACCACCAGCGCTCGCTGGTCGCCGACCACACCGCCGAGCAGTTCATCGACACCTACGCCGCCGCCCTGCACACCATGGCCGCCGCCGCCCGAGAGTCCTGAGGAGCCGTCATGACCGATCTGCTGGACCGCCTGCGCGACACCGTCACCGCCCACCCCGGGCGCACCGCCGTCCTGGCCGGCGCCGACCGCCTGGACTTCGCCGAACTCGACCGCCGCACCGCCGCCCTGGCCCGCGCCCTGCGCGAGCGCGGCGTCGGCCGCGGCGACCGGGTCGGCGTCCACCTCGCCCGCACCGCCGACCTGCCGGTCGCCCTGCTCGCCGTCTGGCGGGCCGGCGCCGCCTACGTCCCGCTCGACCCGGCCTACCCCGCCGAGCGGCTCGCCCTGATGGCCGCCGACGCCCACCTCGCGGCCCTGATCAGCGCCGACGGCCTCCCGGCGGCCGACGGGGTGCCGGTGCTGCGCCCGGACGCCGCCGCCGACGGGCCCGAACTGCCCGAGCACGCCCACCCGCTGGACCCGGCGTACGTCATCTACACCTCCGGCTCCACCGGCCGCCCCAAGGGCGTCGAGGTGCCGCGCGGCGCCGTCGCCGCCCTGGTCACGGCCCTGGAGGCGAGCGGCGCCTACCGCGTCGAGCCCGGCGTGGTCGGCTGGAACGCCAGCGTCTCCTTCGACGCCTCCGTCCAGCAGTGGGCCCGGATCTGCCGCGGCGACACCGTCCTGGTCATCGGCGAGGAGCACCGCGCCGACCCGGCCCGGGTGGCCGCCCTGCTGGCCGAGCACGCCGTCACCGACCTCGACCTGACCCCCTCGCACTGGGAGCTGCTGCGCGAGCCGCTCGCCGGAGCCCGGGTGCCGCGGCTGTTCATGGGCGGTGAGGCCGTCCCCGAGCGCACCTGGCGCGAGCTGGCCGACGGCGGCGTCGACGCGCTCAACCTGTACGGGCCCACCGAGTGCACCGTCGACGCCGTCACCGCGCCGATCAGCGGCCCCGGACCGCACCTGGGCGAGCCGCTGCCCGGGGTGCGCCTGCACCTGCTGGACGAGAAGCTCGCCCCCGTCCCCGACGGCGTCGTCGGCGAGCTGTACCTGGCCGGGCCCGGCCTCGCCCACGGCTACCTCGGCCGGCCCGCCCTGACCGCCGAACGTTTCGTCGCCGACCCGGTCGCCACCGGGGAACGCATGTACCGCACCGGGGACCAGGCCCGGCGCGGCGAGGGCGGCCGGCTGGAGTACGTCGGCCGGGTGGACCGCCAGGTCAAGCTGCGCGGCTACCGGGTCGAGCTCGGCGAGGTCGAGCACGCCCTGGCCCGGCTGGCGGGCGTCCGGGCCGCCGCCGTCACCGTCTACGAGCCCGCCCCCGGCGACCGCCGGCTGGCCGGCTACGTCACCGGCGCCGTCACCGCCGCCGAGCTGACCGAGCGGCTGCGGGCCACCGTGCCCGCCCACCTGGTGCCCTCGGTGATCACCGTGCTGGACGCCCTGCCGCTCACCCCGAACGGCAAGGTCGACCTGGCGGCGCTGCCCGCCCCCGCCTCCGCCGCCGCCTCCGCCTCCGCCGCGGAGTCGGGCGCCGGCGGACTGGCCGGGCAGGTCGCCGAGGTCTGGGGCACCGTGCTCGGCGTCACCGGCCTCCGGCCCACCGACGACTTCTTCTCGCTCGGCGGCCACTCCATCGCCGCACTGCGGGTCGTCCACCTGCTGCGCCGCCGCCTCGGCATCGAACTCCAGCTGCGCCACCTGCTCGACTCGGCCGACCTGGCCGCCTTCACCGCCACCGTCGAACGGGCCGTCGCGGCCGGCACCGCCGCCCCCCGGCCCGCCCTGACCGCCCGCGCCCGGGCGGCCGGCGCATGACCACCGCCCTGCGGGTGCGGCCCCGCGTCGAAGGGGACTGGCTGTTCGTCCCCGTGCCCCAACCGCGGAGCCCGTACCGGCTGTTCTGCTTCCCGCACGCCGGGGGCGACGCCACCGCCTACACCCCGCTGGCCCGCGCCCTCGCCCCGGTGGCCGAGGTCTGGGCGCTGCGCCCGCCGGCCCGCGGCGGTCGGCTCGGCCACCCGATGCCCGCGAGCTTCGACCTGCTGGTCGACGCCGTCCTGGAGGCCCTCGGCCCGCACCTGACCGGGCGGTTCGGCTTCTACGGGCAGAGCTTCGGCGCCCTGCTCGGCTACGAGGCCGCCCGGGCGCTGCCGGCCGGGCGGCGGCCCGAACTGGTCGTCGCCGCCTCCGCCTCGCCGCCCGCCGCCTGGGCCGGGGCGGACCGCCCCCAGTACACCGCCGACGAGCTGCTGCGCCTCGCCGGAATGGGACAACTCGTCGAAGGTGAAGCAGAGTTGAAGGAGCACGCGCTGCGCGGCATCCGCACCGACCTGGACGTGGTCGACACCTACCGGCCCCGTCCGCACCCGCCGATCGGCTCCGCCCTGCACACCGTCGTCGGCGCCGAGGACCCGCTCCTGGCCGTCGGCGGCCTCGAAGGCTGGGCCGCCCACACCAGTGGCGGCTCCGGCCACCACGTCGTCCCCGGCGGCCACCTGCTCGCGACCGTCGACGGGCCCGGCCCGGTCGACCTGCTGACCTCCCTCATCGCGCGGCCCCGTACCGCGCACCTGTCCCGGACGGAGCACTGATGCCCACCACCACCGCGGTCGACCTCACCGACCCCGACCTCTGGGCCCGGCCCGACACCCCCGCGCTGGTCGCGGAGCTGCGCCGGGAGTCCGCCGTCCACCGCACCGACACCGTCGACGACGGGCCGGTCTGGTCGGTGCTCTCCTACCGGCACTCCGCCGAGGTGCTGCGCAACGCCGCCGTCTACAGCTCCGAGCAGGGCTCGCTGCTCGGCGCCGGCGAGGGCAACGTCCCGGTCGGCTCCGGCCGGATGATGGCCCTCACCGACCCGCCCCGGCACCGCGAACTGCGCGCCCCCGCCAACCCGTTCTTCTCGCCCGGCGCCGTGCGCGGGGCCGCCCGGGGCATCGCCGGACTCGCCGCCTCGATCGTCGACCGGGCCGTCGAACTGGGCGAGGTGGACCTCGTCGACGCGGTCTCCGCGCTGCCGCTGTCCGTCATGTGCGACCTGCTGGACGTCCCCGAGGGCGACCGCGAGATGGTCGAGCGGGTCTGCGACGTCGCGTTCCTCGGCCGCACCCCCGAGGAGCGCCGGGCCGGCCACCAGCAGCTCATCCCGTACCTGCTGCACCAGGTGATGCTGCGGCGCAGCGACCCGCGCGACGACCTGATCAGCATGATGGCCACCTACCGGGTCGGCGGGAGGCTGCTGCCGATCGAGGACGTCGTCCTCAACCTGGACAACATCGTGGTCGGCGGCGTCCAGACCGTCCGCCACACCGCCGCGATGGGCCTGTACACCCTGGTCCGGCACCCCGAGCTGTGGCGGAGGCTCCAGCGCGGCGAGGTCGGCATGGACTCGGCGCTGGACGAACTCCTGCGCTGGACCTCGGTCGGGCTGCACACCCTGCGCACCGCGAGCCGGGACACCGAGCTCGACGGGCGCACCATCCGGCGCGGCGACCGGGTCGCGGTCTGGGTCTGGTCCGCCAACCGGGACCCGGAGGCCTTCGACCGGCCCGAGGAGATCCTGCTCGACCGCGCCCCCAACAAGCACCTCGCGCTCGGCCTCGGCGCCCACTACTGCGTCGGCGCGCCGCTGGCCAAGGCCGAACTCGGCGGCCTGTTCACGGCGCTGCTGGAGCGCGTCGCCGTGATCGAGCAGACCGGGCCGGTCGTCCACAACCGCTCGATCATCAACTTCGGCCTGGACCGCTTCCCGGTCCGCCTCACCCCGCGCTGAACCGCCGGGTGCCGAGCCGGGTGCCGAGCCGGCCGACGGGACGGCGGGCGGGGCGGCCGACGGGGTGGCAGGCGGGGCGATGGGACGGCGGGCGTGGTGGCAGGCGGCAGGGCCCAACTGCCGCGTTCCTGCCGCGACTCCTGCCCTTCCGCCCCGCGGCCCGCCCCTACCTTCGAAGCAACCCGAGCGAAGCAAGCCGAGCTTCGAAGCAACCCGAAGAGGACACCATGAGCAACCCGTTCGAGGACGACAGCGCCGGCTACCTGGTCCTGGCCAACGACGAGAACCAGCACTCGCTGTGGCCGGTCTGGATCGACGTGCCGGCCGGCTGGACCACCGTCCACGGCGAGGACACCCGCCAGGGCTGCCTCGACTACATCGAGGCCAACTGGACCGACATCAGGCCCGCCAGCCTGGTCGCCGCCCTCTCCGCCCCCGCCGACCGGTGACCGCCGCCATGCCGACCTGGGAACTGAACCCCGGCCGCCCGGCCCTCGCCCACGCGCCGCGCACCGCGGACATGGGCGAGGCCTGCGAGTGGCTGCGCGAGAACGAGACCGCGCTCACCGACGCCCTGCACCGGTACGGCACCATCTTCCTGCGCGGCCTGCCGGTCACCGGCACCGAGGACGTCGCCGCCGTGCGCGACGTCCTCATCCCCGAGCGCACCCCCTACCGGGAGAAGGCCACCCCGCGCAGCGACTACGGCAACGGCGTCTACTCGTCCACCGACCTGCCGCCGGTCCAGCCGATCCGGATGCACAACGAGAACAGCTACACCCTGACCTTCCCCGGCCGGCTGCTCTTCGCCTGCCTGACCGCCCCCGACGAGGGCGGGGCCACCCCCACCGCGGACTGCCGCCAGGTGCTCGCGCAGCTGCCCGCCCACCTGGTGGAGCGGATGCGGACCAACGGCTGGACGCTCACCCGCAACTACTCGGACTACATCTCGCTCGGCTGGCGCACCGCCTTCGCCACCGAGGACCGCGCCGAGGTCGAGGCCTACTGCAAGGAGAACGGCATCAGCTGCGAGTGGCTGGCGGACGGCAACCTGCGCACCACCCAGGTGCGCCCCGGCACCATCCGCCACCCGCGGACCGGCGAGCAGGTCTGGTTCAACCACCTCGCCTTCTGGAACGCGTGGTCGCTCGACCCGGACATCCGGGAGGCGATGACCGAGGAGTTCGGGCCGGACGGACTGCCGTTCAACACCGGCTTCGGCGACGGCGAGCCGCTGGAGCGCGCCGACGTCGACGCCCTCAACGAGGCCTACCACGCCGCCACCGTGCGGGAGCGCTGGCAGGTCGGCGACGTGATGCTGGTCGACAACGTGCTCTGCGCCCACGGCCGGGACCCGTACCGGGGCGGGCGCAAGATCGCCGTCTCGATGGGGCAGCCCCTGGAGATCCAGGACTGCCGGCCCACCGCGGGGCTCACCGTCTGACCGCCGTCCGTCCCCTCGACCAGCCCGTGCCGTCAGTAGACCCGAGTAGAGGAAGCACCGTGATCCCGGTTTCGTACGCCCAACAGCGGCTCTGGCTGATCGACCAGATCGAGGGGCCGACCGCGCTGTACAACCTGCCGTTCGCCCTGCGCCTGCGCGGCGCGCTCGACACCGCCGCGCTGCGTGCCGCGACGGCGGACGTGGTCGCCCGGCACGAGGCCCTGCGCACGGTGTTCCCGGTGGCCGGGGGAGTCCCGGTGCAGCGGATCCTGCCGGCCGAGGAGGCGCGACCGCGCTTCCTGGCCGAGGACTGCGCACCGGCCGACTACCCGGCCCGCCGGGACGCCGCGGCCGCCGAGACCTTCGACCTGAGCCGCGAACTGCCCATCCGGGTCACGGTGTTCACCCTCTCCCCGACCGAGCACGTGCTGCTCGTGGTGCTCCACCACATCGCCGGCGACGGCTGGTCGCTCGGCCCGCTGCTGCGCGACCTCGCCGAGGCCTACCGGGCCCGGCTGGCCGGCGGCGCCCCCGACTGGGAGCCGCTGCCGATCCAGTACGCCGACTACGCGCTCTGGCAGCGCGACCTGCTCGGCGACGAGCACGACCCCGAGAGCCTGCTCGCCCGCCAACTCGCCCACTGGCGCGAAGCGTTGGCCGGGCTGCCGGAGGAACTGGAACTGCCGACGGACCGCCCCCGGCCGCCCGCCCCCACCGGCGCCGCCGACTCCGTCGACCTCGCCTGGGACGCCGGCCTGCACACCGCCCTGCTCGACCTCGCCCACACCCACCGCACCACCCTGTTCACCGTCCTCCAGGCCGGCCTGGCCGCCCTGTTCACCCGGCTCGGCGCCGGCACCGACATCCCGCTCGGCACCGGCCTCGCCGGACGCGCCGACGAGGCCCTGGACGACCTGGTCGGCTTCTTCGTCAACTCCCTGGTCCTGAGAGCGGACACCTCCGGCGACCCGGGCTTCGCCGAGCTGCTCGGCCGGGTCCGGGAGGCCCAGCTCGACGCCTTCGCCAACCAGGACCTCCCCTTCGAGCGCCTCGTCGAGGAGCTCAACCCGCCCCGCGCGCTCGGCCGCCACCCGCTGTTCCAGACCCTGCTGGTGCTCCAGAACCACGGCCGGGACGCCGAACTCGCCCTGCCCGGGCTGGAGTCCGCCCCCGAACCGATCGGCCTGCGGGTCGCCAAGTTCGACCTCAACATCGGCATCGCCGAACAGCACGGCCCCGACGGCGCCCCCGCCGGGCTCACCGGCTCGATCGAGTACGCCGCCGACCTCTACGACCGCGCCACCGTCACCGCCCTCGCCGAGCGGCTCGGCCGGCTGCTGGCCGGCGCCGCCGCCGACCCCCACGCCCCCATCGGCACCCTGGAGCTGCTCGCCCCCGAGGAGCGCACCCGCGTCCTCACCGAGTGGAACGCCACCGACGCCCCCCGGTGGAGCGGCACCCTCGCCGAGTCCTTCGAGCGCCAGGCCGACCGCACCCCGCACGCCACCGCCCTCGTCCACGACGGCGGCACCCTCGACTACGCCGCACTCGACGCCCGCGCCAACCGGCTCGCCCACCACCTGACCGCCCTCGGCGTCGGCCCCGAGACCCCCGTCGCGATGCTGATGGAGCGCTCCGCCGACGTCGTCGTCGCCACGCTCGCCGTCCTCAAGGCCGGCGGCTGCTACGTCCCCATGCACCCCGGCCTGCCGCCCGAGCGGATGGCCGACGTGCTCGCCGACACCGGCGCCCCCGTCCTGCTCACCGACCGCGCCGACCCCGGTTTCCCGCACGGCGCCGCCGTGGTCCGCCCCGGCGACGAGGCCGGCGCCCCCGACCACCGCCCCGCCCTGCCCGTCCACCCGGACCGGCTCGCCTACGTGATGTACACCTCCGGCTCCACCGGCCGCCCCAAGGGCGTGGCCGTGCGCCACCGCGACGTCGTCGACCTCGCCGCCGACCGGCGCTGGCAGGACGGCCGCCACCAGCGCGTCCTGCTGCACTCCCCGCACGCCTTCGACGCCGCCACCTACGAGATCTGGACGCCCCTGCTGGCCGGCGGCACCGTCGTGGTCGCCCCGCCCGGCGCCCTCGACGCCACCGCCCTGCACGCCGTCACCGTCCGCCACGGCGTCACCGCCGTCTTCCTCACCAAGGCCCTGTTCGACCTCGTCGCCGAGCAGGCCCCGGAGACCTTCGCCGCCCTGCGCGTCGTCTGCACCGGCGGCGAGGCCGCCTCCGGCACCCTGCTGCGGCGCGTCCTGGACGCCTGCCCCGACCTGCTGCTCGCCCACGTCTACGGGCCCACCGAGACCACCACCTTCGCCACCCACCACCCGCTCGCCCCCGCCGACCTCGACGGCCCCCGGGTGCCGATCGGCGGCCCGCTGGACAACATGCGCGGCTACGTCCTGGACGCCCGGCTGCGCCCCGTGCCGCCCGGCGTCCCCGGCGAGCTGTACCTCGCCGGCGCCGGCCTGGCCCGCGGCTACCTCAACCGGCCCGGCCTGACCGCCGAACGCTTCGTCGCCTGCCCGTACCTGCCGGGCGAGCGGATGTACCGCACCGGGGACCTGGTCCGCCGGCGCGCCGACGGCGCCGTGGAGTTCCTCGGCCGGATCGACGGCCAGGTCAAGCTGCGCGGCTTCCGGATCGAGCTCGGCGAGATCGAGGCGGCGCTGTCCCGCCACCCCGCCGTCCGCCAGGTCATCGTGATCGCCCGCGAGGACCGCCCCGGCGACCTGCGGCTGGTCGCCTACTGCACCGCCGAGCCCGGGCTCACCCCGGACGGGCTGCGCTCCTTCGCCGGCACCGTGCTGCCCGGCTACATGGTCCCCGCCGCGGCCGTCCTGCTGGACGCCCTGCCGCTCAACGCCAACGGCAAGGTCGACCGCCGCGCCCTGCCCGCCCCCGACCTCGCCGCCGACGACACCGGGCGCGCCCCCCGCGACGAGCGCGAACGGGTGCTCTGCGAGCTCTACGGCGAACTCCTCGGCATCGACGACATCACCATCGACGACGACTTCTTCGCCCTCGGCGGCCACTCCCTGCTCGCCACCCGCCTGGTCGGCCGGGCGCGCACCGAACTCGGCGTCGAACTCGCCATCGGCGACCTCTTCCAGGCGCCCACCGTCGCCGGGCTCGCCGAGCGGATCGCCGAGCGCGCCGCCGGCGCCCCCGCCCAGGCCCGCCCGGCGCTGCGGCCCGCCGTCCGGCCCGAGCGGGTGCCGCTCTCCTTCGCCCAGCGCCGCCTCTGGTTCCTCGCCCAGGCCGAGGGCCCCACCGCCACCTACAACATCACCCTCGCGCTGCGGCTGCGCGGCCCGCTCGACCCCGCCGCCCTGGCGGACGCCCTCGGCGACACCGTCCGGCGGCACGAGGCGCTGCGCACCGTCTTCGCCGAGCACGACGGCACCCCGTACCAGCGCATCCTGGACGGGCCCGTGGCCCCGCTGCTCACCACCACCGACCGCCCGGTGGACGAACTCGCCCGGCACGGCTTCGACCTGGCCGCCGACCTGCCCGTGCACGCCTACCTGCGGCCCGAGGGCCCGGACGAGCACGTCCTGGTCCTGGTCCTGCACCACATCGCCGGGGACGGCGCCTCGCTCGGCCCGCTCTACCGCGACCTCACCGACGCCTACCGGGCCCGCCAGGGCGGCCACGCCCCCGACTGGGAGCCGCTGCCCGTCCAGTACGCCGACCACGCGCTGTGGCAGCACGGACTGCTCGGCGACGAGGACGACCCGCAGAGCCTGGCCGCCCGCCAACTCGCCCACTGGCGACAGGCGTTGGCCGGTCTGCCGGAGGAGCTGGCACTGCCCGCGGACCGCCCCCGGCCGCCGGTCGCCAGCCACCGCGGCGCGGTCGTCCCGCTGGAGCTCGACGCGGACCTGCACGCCCGGCTCGCCGACCTCGCCGCCGAGCACGGCGCGACGCTCTTCATGGTCCTCCAGGCCGCCTACGCCACCCTGCTGCACCGCTTCGGCGCCGGCACCGACCTGCCGATCGGCACCCCGGTGGCCGGGCGCCTCGACGAGGCCGCCACCGACTTGGTCGGCTACTTCGCCAACACCCTGGTGCTGCGCACCGACCTCTCCGGCCGGCCGAGCTTCGCCGAACTGCTGCGCCGCGTCCGGGAGACCGACCTCGCCGCGTACGAGCACCAGGACACGCCGTTCGAGCGCCTGGTCGAGGAGTTCAACCCGGTCCGCTCGCTGGCCCGGCACCCGCTGTTCCAGGTGATGCTGACCTTCGCCGCCGCCGCCGAGGGCGGCCCCGCCTTCCCCGGCGTGACGGCCACCGAGGAGCCGGTGGAGTACGGCACCGCCAAGTTCGACCTCAAGCTGGCGCTGACCGAGCGCCACCGCGCCGACGGCACCCCGGACGGGCTCGCGGGCGGGCTGGAGTACGCCACCGACCTGTTCGACCCGGAGACCGCGCAGCGGCTGGCCGACGTGCTGGCCCTGATCCTGCGGCAGGCCGCCGCCGACCCGGAGCTCAGCGTCGCGGCGGCCGGGCTGACGCCCACGGGCGGGGCGGCCGAACTCCGCCACTCCGCAGGGCCGTTGGCATCGGAGGTGCCGCTGCTTCCGGCGGTGTTCGAGGAGCAGGCGGCGGCCACGCCGGAGGCGGTGGCGCTGGTGTGCGGTGACGAGGTGCTGACGTACCGGGAGTTGGACGCGCGGGCCTCCCGGCTCGCGGGCCGGCTGGTCGGTGCGGGGGTGACGCCGGGCGCGATGGTGGCGCTGGCGCTGCCGCGCTCGGTGGAGTCCGTGGTCGGGCTGCTCGCGGTGCTCAAGGCGGGCGGGGTGTACCTGCCGCTGGACGCCGAGTACCCGGCGGACCGCACCGCCTACACCCTGACGAACGCCGGGCCCGCGCTGGTGCTGACCGACAGCCGCTGGCCGCTGCCCGAACTGCTCGCCGAATTCCAGGTGCTGGACGTCACCGACGCGCCGGGTCCGGTGGAGTTCACCAGGCCCGTCCTGGGCGGGGCGGACGCGGCGTACGTGATCCACACGTCCGGCTCGACGGGCCGTCCGAAGGGTGTGGTGGTCTCGCACGGGAGCATCGCCGCCCTGCTGGCGGGCCACCGCGCGACGCTGGTCGCGGACGCGGAGGCGGCGCACGGTCGGCTGCGGGTGGCGTTGACGGCTTCGCTCTGCTTCGACGCCTCGATGGAGGTGGTGCTGTGGATGGTCGCCGGGCACGAGCTGCACCTGATCGGTGACGAGGTGCGCCGGGACGCCCGGCAGCTGGTCCGCCACGTCCACGCGGTCGGGCTGGACGCGCTGCACGTCACTCCGTCGTACGCCGAGCAGCTGGTCGAGGAGGGGCTGCTGGAGGAGCCCGCGCCGAAGCTGCTGCTGCTCGGTGGCGAGGCCATCGGGCAGGGCCTGTGGACCAGGCTGTGCGCGGCTCCGCTGACCTCCGGCCACACCATGTACGGCCCGACCGAGTCGACCGTGCACGCCCTCACCCGGCCGTTCGACGGTACGGACCGGCCGGTGCTCGGCCAGACCGTCGCCGGGACCACCGGGTACGTGCTGGACGAGAACCTGAACCAGGCGCCGGTCGGCGTCCCCGGGGAGCTGTACCTGGCCGGCGCCGGACTGGCCCGGGGGTACCTGGGCCAGTCCGCTCTCACGGCGGAGCGGTTCGTCGCCAGCCCGTTCGTGGCGGGCGAGCGGATGTACCGCACCGGGGACCTGGTGCGCCGCGCCCGCGACGGCGAGCTGGAGTACCTCGGCCGCACCGACAACCAGGTGAAGATCCGCGGCTTCCGGATCGAACCCGGCGAGATCGAGGCCGTGCTGGCCGGCCACCCGGCCGTGCGCCAGGCCGCCGTGCTGCCCGACGACAGCGGCCGGCGCCTGGTCGCCTACCTGGTCGCCGACGGCCCCCTCGACGCGGCCGCCCTGCGATCCTTCGCCGCCGAGTCGCTGCCCGGCTACATGGTCCCGGCCGCCTTCATGGAGCTCGACGCCCTGCCGCTGACCGCCAACGGCAAGCTGGACCGCGCCGCGCTCCCGGCCCCCGACTTCGCCGCGCTGGCCGGCGGCCGGGCCGCCCGCACCCCGCAGGAGGAGATCCTCTGCGGCCTGTTCCGCGAGGTGCTCGGCCTCGACGTGGTCGGCGCCGACGACGACTTCTTCGAGCTCGGCGGCCACTCGCTGCTCGCCATCCGGCTGCTCAGCCGGGTCCGCGCGACGCTGGGCGCGGAACTCGGCATCCGGGACGTCTTCGAGGCGCCGACACCGGCCGGGCTCGCCGCCTGCCTCGGATCGGGGGCGGAGCGTCTCGCGCTGACCGCCTACGTCGAGCGGCCGGAGCGGGTGCCGCTCTCCTTCGCCCAGCAGCGGCTCTGGCTGATCGACCGGATCGAGGGGCCGAGCGCCCTCTACAACTCGCCGCTGGCGCTGCGCCTGACCGGCGAGCTGGACCAGGCGGCGCTGGAACGCGCCCTCGGCGACCTGGTCGCCCGGCACGAGGTCCTGCGCACCCTGATGGTGGAGACCGACGGCGAACCGCACCAGCTGATCCTGCCGGTCGGAGCGGCCTCGGTGCCCTTCGAGGTCCGGGACTGCCCGGCCGAGGAGGTCGGCGAGTCCGTCGACGCGGCCTCCCGGCGGCCCTTCGACCTGGCGGCCGAACTCCCGGTGCGCGCCCTGCTGTTGCGGGTCGACGCCGAGGAACACGTGCTGGTCCTGGTGCTGCACCACATCGCGAGCGACGGCTGGTCGACCCGCAAGCTGGTGCGCGACCTCGCCGCCGCCTACGCGGCGCGGACGGCCGGAACCGCGCCGCGACAGGCGCCGCTGCCCGTCCAGTACGCCGACTACGCGCTCTGGCAGCGCGACCTGCTCGGCGACGAGGCCGACGAGGAGAGCCTCTTCTCCCGCCAACTCGCCTACTGGAACGAGACCCTGGCCGGAATGCCGGAGGAACTCGCGCTCCCGGCGGACCGCCCCAGGAGCGCCGCCGCCAGCCACCAGGGCGACCGGGTGGCACAGCTGCTCGACGTCGAACTCCACCGTGCGCTGCGGACCCTGGCGCGCGAGCAGCGGGTGACGATGTTCATGGCCATCCAGGCCGCCTTCGCCGCCCTGCTCACCCGGCTCGGCGCGGGCACCGACGTGCCGATCGGCTCCGTGGTCGCCGGGCGCTCCGACGAGGCGCTGGACGAACTGGTCGGCTTCTTCGTCAACACCCTGGTGCTGCGCACCGACACCTCGGGCAACCCGAGCTTCACCGAGCTGCTGGCCAGGGTCCGGGAGACCGACCTCGGCGCCTACGCCCACCAGGACGTGCCGTTCGAGCGCCTGGTCGAGGAGCTCAACCCGACCCGCTCGCTGGCCCGGCACCCGCTCTTCCAGGTCGCGATGGTGCTCCAGAACAACGAGCAGGCCGACGCCTCCTCGTCCGGCCTGTGGAACGGGGTGCTGCCGGCCGCCACCGGGGTCGCCAAGTTCGACCTCAACGTGACCGCCCAGGAGCTCTTCGGCCCGGACGGTGAGCCCGCCGGGATCGACTTCGCGCTCGACTACGCGACGGACCTGTTCGACCAGGAGACGGCCGAGGCGATCGTCCGCCACTTCGCCGGCCTGCTGGCGGCGGCCGTCGAGCGGCCGGACACCCGGATCGGGGCACTGCCGCTGGTGAGCCCGGCGGAGCTGGCCGAACTGCTCGGCGGTGCCGCGCCGTTGGCTTCGGAGGTGCCGCTGCTTCCGGCGGTGTTCGAGGAGCAGGTGGTGGCCACGCCGGACGCGGTGGCGCTGGTGTGCGGCGAGGAGGTGCTGACGTACCGGGAGTTGGACGCGCGGGCCGGACGGCTTGCGGGTCGGTTGGTCGGTGCGGGGGTGACGCCGGGCGCGATGGTGGCGCTGGCGCTGCCGCGTTCGGTGGAGTCGGTGGTCGGGCTGCTTGCGGTGCTGAAGGCGGGCGGGGTGTACCTGCCGCTGGACGCCGAGTACCCGGCGGAGCGTACCGGGCACATCCTGGCGGACGCCGAGCCGGCGCTGGTGCTGACGGACAGCCGCTGGCCGCTGCCCGAGGTGCTGGCCGAGCTGCCGGTGTTGGACGTCACGGACGTTCCCGGAGCGGTGGAGTTCGCCAGGCCTGTCCTGGGCGGGTCGGATGCGGCGTACGTGATCCACACGTCCGGCTCGACCGGTCGTCCGAAGGGCGTGGTGGTCTCGCACGGCAGCATCGCCGCCCTGCTGGCAGGCCATCGCGCGACGCTGGTCGCGGACGCGGAGGCGGCGCACGGCAGGCTGCGGGTGGCGTTGACGGCTTCGCTCTGCTTCGACGCCTCGTTGGAGGTGGTGCTGTGGATGGTCGCCGGGCACGAGCTGCACCTGATCGGTGACGAGGTGCGCCGGGACGCCCGGCAGCTGGTCCGCCACGTCCGCGAGGTCGGGCTGGACGCGTTGCACGTCACTCCGTCGTACGCCGAGCAGTTGGTCGAGGAGGGGCTGCTGGAGGAGCCGGCGCCGAAGCTGCTGCTGCTCGGCGGTGAGGCGATCGGGCAGGGCCTGTGGACCAGGCTGTGCGCGGCTCCGCTGACCTCCGGCCACACCATGTACGGGCCGACCGAGTCGACCGTGCACGCCCTCACCCGGCCGCTTGACGGCGTGGACCGGCCGGTGCTCGGCCGGGCCGTCGCGGGGACGGCCGGGTACGTGCTGGACGAGCACCTGAACCTGGTCCCGCGTGGGGTGGCGGGCGAGTTGTACCTGGCGGGTGCCGGCCTGGCCCGGGGGTACCTGGGCCGCGCCGCGCTGACGGCGGAGCGGTTCGTCGCCAGCCCGTTCGTCGCGGGCGAGCGGGTGTACCGCACCGGGGACCTGGTGCGCAGGGCCCGTGACGGTGAGTTGGAGTACCTGGGCCGGACCGACGATCAGGTGAAGATCCGTGGTTTCCGGATCGAACTCGGTGAGATCGAGGCGGTGTTGGCGGCCCATCCGGCTGTCCGTCAGGCCGTGGTGACCGTTCGGGAGAGCGAGGACGGGGACCGTCGGCTGATCGCCTACTGCGCGGTGGCCGAGGATGCCGGCCCCGAGCTCGGTGGCGCGCTGCGCCGGTTCACCGCCGAGTCGCTGCCCGGCTACATGGTCCCGGCCGCCGTGGTGACGCTCGATGCCCTGCCGCTGACCGCCAACGGCAAGCTGGACCGGGCCGCGCTCCCGGCCCCCGACTTCGCCGCGCTGGCCGGTGGCCGGGCGGCCCGTACGCCGCAGGAGGAGATCCTGTGCGGCCTGTTCGCCGAGGTGCTCGGCCTGGACGTGGTCGGGGTGGAGGACGACTTCTTCGCGCTGGGCGGGCACTCGCTGCTCGCGACCCGGTTGCTCAGCCGGGTGCGCTCGACGCTGGCCGCGGAGTTGGCGGTCCGGGACGTCTTCGAGGCGCCGACGCCGGCCGGGCTGGCCGCCCGCCTGGGTTCGGGGGCGGAGCGTCTCGCGCTGACCGCTCACGCCGAGCGGCCGGAGCGGGTGCCGCTCTCCTTCGCGCAGCAGCGCCTCTGGCTGATCGACCGGATGGAGGGGCCCAGTGCGGTGTACAACCTGCCGCTGGTGCTCCGTGTGGCGGGCGAGCTGGACACCGACGCCCTCGGCTCGGCCCTGGGCGACCTGGTCGCCCGGCACGAGGCCCTGCGCACGCTGGTGGTGGAGACCGACGGCGAACCGCACCAGCTGATCCTGCCGGTCGGGGCGGCATCGGTGCCCTTCGAGGTCCGGGACTGCCCGGCCGACGAGGTCGGCGAGTCCGTCGACGCGGCCTCCCGCCGGCCCTTCGACCTGGCGGCCGAACTCCCGGTGCGCGCCCTGCTGTTGCGGGTCTCCTCGGAAGATCACGTGCTGGCCCTGGTGCTGCACCACATCGCCGGTGACGGGTGGTCGATGGGTCCGCTGCTGCGGGACCTCGCCGCCGCCTATGCGGCGCGGACGGCGGGTACGGTGCCCGGGTGGGCGCCGCTGCCCGTCCAGTACGCCGACTACGCGCTCTGGCAGCGCGACCTGCTCGGCGACGAGGCCGACGAGGAGAGCCTCATCTCCCGCCAACTCGCCTACTGGAACGAGGCCCTAGCCGGAATGCCGGAGGAGCTGGCGTTGCCGGCGGACCGTCCGCGGGGTGCCGTCGCCAGCCACCAAGGCGGCCGGGTGGTGCTTCCGTTGGGTGCCGAACTGCACCGTGCGCTGGTGACGTTGGCGCGTGAGCAGCGGGTGACGATGTTCATGGCCGCGCAGGCGGCGTTCGCCGCCCTGCTCACCCGGCTCGGTGCCGGAACGGACATCCCGATCGGATCGGTGACGGCGGGGCGCTCGGACGAGGCGGTGGACCAGCTGGTCGGCTTCTTCGTCAACACGCTGGTGCTGCGGACCGACACCTCGGGCAACCCGAGCTTCACCGAGCTGCTGGCCCGGGTCCGGGAGACCCAGCTCGACGCCCATGCCCACCAGGACGTGCCGTTCGAGCGCCTGGTCGAGGAGCTCAACCCGACCCGCTCGCTGGCCCGGCATCCGCTGTTCCAGGTGATGCTGGTCCTTCAGGGCGGTGGTGACACGGCGCCGCTGGACGCGACCGGGCTGGACGTCTCGGTCGAGCCGTCCGGTCGCGCGGTCGCCAAGTTCGACCTGAGTGTCGGTATCGGTGAGTCCTTCGGTCCCGACGGCGCGCCGGCCGGTCTGGAGTGCGTGGTCGACTTCGCGACGGACCTGTTCGACCGCGAGACGGTCGAGGCGATCGCCGTCCGGTTCGGCCGGCTGCTGGCCGCCGTCGCGGCCGGTCCGGACCTGCCGATCGGCAGGGCGGAGCTGCTGTCCTCGGCGGAGCGGGCCGAACTGCTCGGTGCTGCGCGGCCGTTGGCTTCGGCGGTGCCGTTGCTTCCGGCGGTGTTCGAGGAGCAGGTGGCGGCCACGCCGGAGGCGGTGGCGCTGGTGTGCGGTGAGGAGGTGCTGACGTACCGGGAGTTGGATGCGCGGGCCTCGCGGCTTGCGGGTCGGTTGGTCGGTGCCGGGGTGACGCCCGGTGCGGTGGTGGCGCTGGCGCTGCCGCGCTCGGTGGAGTCGGTGGTCGGGCTGCTCGCGGTGCTGAAGGCGGGCGGTGTGTACCTGCCGCTGGACGCCGGGTACCCGGCGGAGCGCACGGCCTACACCCTGGCGGACGCCGAGCCCGCTCTCGTGCTGACCGACGACCGGTGGCCGCTGCCCGAACTGCTGGCAGAATTCCAGGTGTTGGACGTCACGGACGTGCCGGGATCGGCACAGGGTCCCCTGATCGCTCTGGGCGCAGCGGACGCGGCGTACGTGATCTACACGTCCGGCTCGACCGGCCGCCCGAAGGGTGTGGTGGTTTCGCACGGCAGTCTCGCCGCGCTGCTGGCCGGCCACCGGGCGGGCATGATGGCGGGGGAGGAGAACCGGAAGTTCGCGCTGACGGCCTCGCTCTGCTTCGACGCCTCCTGGGAGGG
>NZ_JBHUAL010000084.1:0-35482 GCF_042789775.1 Kitasatospora sp. NPDC056800
CTGGTGGTGAAACCGCCGTTCAGGGCGGGTCCGGGTCGGGGGAGTTGGTAGCTCCCGGACGCCGGTCTCGGGTCACGCGCGGCAGCCGGCCGCGCTCGTAATCTCAGCTGGAACACGAGGCACCCCTCGGGCGTAGGGAAGATTCGCGCACTCCGTCGCGCGGTCTCGCCTGGGCGGGACAGCGCGGGCCAATGCGCCTCGGGCCGGGCCGACTTGGCCCGCTGCCCGGTTGGCATGGCGAGACAGTAGACGCGAACTCCGGCCGCACCAAACGAGCCCCGACCAGCCCCGACGTCCTCGTGCTGTCCGTTAGGCACGGCTGCCGATCGCGGCTACCGTCCCCTGCACCACCGCTCCCGGCGGCTGCCACGGCGCGCCGCCCGGAGCCGGTACACCCCTGCCCGAGGAAGGCCCCCGTGAACGACTTCACCCTCCACCGAGGCGACGCCCTCGCCGTACTGAAGAACCTCCCCGACGAATCCGTCAACGCGGTCATCACCGACCCGCCGTACAACAGCGGCGGCCGGACCAGCTCCGAGCGCACCAGCCGCGACGCCCGCGCCAAGTACGTCACCAGCGGCTCCGCCCACGACCTCAAGACCTTCCCCGGCGAAAACCGCGACCAGCGCTCCTATCGCGCCTGGCTCACCGAACTCCTCACCGAGGCCTACCGGGCGAGCACCGAGCACTCGGTCGCCATGGTCTTCTCCGACTGGCGGCAGGAGCCCACCACGAGCGACGCTCTACAGATGGCCGGCTGGACCTGGCAGGGCACCATCCCCTGGATCAAGCCCGCCAGCCGCCCGAGGAAGGGCGGCTTCAAACAGTCCGCGGAGTTCATCACCTGGGGCGTCAAGGGCACCCTCGACAACGGCCGCGACCTCTATCTGCCCGGCCACTTCATCGCCAGCCAGCCCCGCAAGGACCGGGTGCACATCACCCAGAAGCCGCTGGAGATCATGCAGCAGCTCGTCCGGATCTGCCCCGAGGACGGCACCGTCCTCGACCCCTTCACCGGCAGCGGCTCCACCGGCGTCGCCGCCCTGCGCGAAGGCCGGCGCTTCGTCGGAGTCGAACTCTCCCCGCACTACGCCGAGATCGCCGAACAGCGACTGCGAGCAGAGCAGACCCAGGACGACTTCACCCTCGCCGGACCGGAGGCGTGAGCATGAGAACCGCCGCCACAGCGATCGTCCGAAGACGCGAAAGGGCGGCCGGAGCACCACGCTCCAGCCGCCCTTCCAAGGCCCTCAGGACTCCTCGACCGCCCGCCGGATCAACGGCACCGCCTTCTCCACGTCCGCCGACGAGGCGATCCGCACCTCCAGGTCACCCGTCCCCAGGTGACCGATGCCGCGTACGTCGCGGGTGAAGCCCTCCTCCAGCTCCACCGAGTCCGGGTTCAGCCGCAGGTACACCAGGATCGCCCTGTGCGACACGGAGGGCCGGAAGATCACTGACGCCACGTTCAGCAGCCGCCGGTAGGCGATGTAGTGCTTGAGCAGCACCACCTCCAGCTCGCCCGCCGCGGTCAGCGCCTCGTCCAGCTCGCCGTACAGCTCCCGCAGGCACCCCGGCACCTCCACCTGCGAGGACCCCGACGGTACCGCGACAACGTCCGGCTCGTCGTCCGCAGCTTCGCCCGCACCGGACGGCATCGGCGCGAACCCTGCGGCGGAGAAGCCCGGGACGGTCTCGACGAGCTGCAGCGTCAGCAGGTCGGGACCGAAGACCCGGTAGCGCACCAGGTCCACACGGTAGTCCCGCTGGTAGAGCGAGGCGGCAGCCCGATCATGGCGGGAGAACTCGCCCGCGACACAGATCACCCGAGGCCGTCGCCAATCGACCGCCTCCGCCACATCGGCGCCCAGACGTCTACGCACCAGCGCCTCGAACTCGTGCCGGTGCGCCAGCAACCAGACCAGGTAGGACGCCGCCTGGGTAATCACCCCGGCATCCCGCCGGCGCTTGAACTCGATGATCACCGGCACGCCGTCCTCGTCCAGCCCGAGCGTGTCGATCCGCCCCTGGTGCCACGGCCCCGTCACGTACTCCGATGCCAGGAACCGCACCCCAAGCATCGGCTCCAGCGCCGCCTCGACCCGTCGCTGCAGTTCCTGCTGCTCCCGCGCCACCGTCGAACCCTGCAGCTCGACATCCCGGCCATCGGCACCCCGCCGGAACACCTTCAGATCGGCCACCCTTACCCCCTTCGCACGACCGTATGCAAAGACCAATCAGGAAGAGGAGCGGCCTATTCCTGTTCCCCTCTCTGTCAAGATGAGACCGGAAGAGGAAGGCCCGGCTGTGGTTGACGGGCCGGAGCTGCCAGGGCAGGTCACAGCCGCGCGGTGAGGCTGACCGGCAGTGCCGCGAGTCCCGCGGCCAGCCATGCGACGTAGTCCCCGAGGAGATCCCAGGCGTCCTCGTTGGCATAGGTGACCGGGGCGCACATCGGCACCCGTGCGGCGCCGGGCGCCCGGCCGGCGCACTTCGTGCGGTTAGCCAGCGGCGCGCAGCCGGGCGAGGGTGGCGTCGATATCAAGGTGGTCGGTTTCCGAACCTGCGGGCACCAGGGTGAACGAGTCCGTGAGGAAGGCTGTCACGGCGTCCTCCGGGGCGCTGAGCACCGCCTGGCCGTCGGGGCCCTGCAGGGTGATGAGGACTTCGCCGACCGGTCCGGGGCTGATCTTGACGTCCCCGGTGCCGCTGGGGACGTGGCGCCCCTCGTTCAGTAGATCCCGGCTGAAGTACCAGCACACTTCGGCGTCGGAGCCGGTGCAGCCGCACGGGGTCAGCGGGAACACCAGGCATGCCGCATACGGAAGGGCCGTGTCGAAGCGGAGCTCCACGTCGACCGGGACGTCGGGCAGCGGGCTGTCGGGGAACGTGACGGGCATCGGGCGGACAGCGGACTTCTGCATCGGATCACCCTCCTGCGACGGCTGTGTGCGTCGGCCTCCGGTGGGCCGACGCATGCCAACGCGCCTACCCCAGCGCCCACGCGCCAGTCGGCAGGCCGGATATCTGCACAACTCCCTTGCTTTCGAGGAGTGTTGCATGTCGCAGCCACATGGGTGGAGCTCGGCAGGCCGGACAGGGACGAGCGCGCCGACGCCCTCTGCAACGTGATTCTCCGTCTGCCGGGAGCGCCAGGAGCACACGGCCGGCGCGGACCACCGGCCTGTCCGGCAGGTATGCGTACCGTGCGGGGCAGGTCCTCCGGCGGGCGGCTGCTCATCACGGGCCTGTGGGAAACGACGGGCCAGAGCCGCCGTGCGGATCGTCTCCGACGATGCGTGATGGCATGCTCGGATGATCGCGTCCCGTGTACGGAGGGAGTTTGCTGATGCTTGTGCCGTCCGCGTCGGAGCGGCACCCGGGTAGGTCACGGTGAAGGGCTGGGTGACCGGGGCTGTCGGCGAACCGGGCGAGTGGAAGCGGTTGCTGGTGGTGCTCACCGACGGTCGGCGGCTGGTGACCGGGGAGATCTCCGAGCGGGAGCGGGTGGAGCTCGGGGCGTTGGTCGCCGGGCTGCTTCGGCAGCCGCATCCGGGCGCGCGGTCGGTGGTGCGCTGGTTGCATCCGGTGCTGGCCGTCGTCGTCGAACTGGAGGCCGGGCAGGTGCGCCGGGTTGCGTTGCCTGCGGAAAGCGACTGAGCGATCCGCCGGGGGCAGCTCTCGGTTGTGCTCTGGCGCCGCCGCAGCGCGAAAGCGCCGTTCAGAGTGGGGCCGCGGAGCGTTCGAGGGGGCTTGGCGCGGGACCGCCGAGGCGATGCCGCGTTCGGCTTTTGGGCCGCTGCCTGGCAGGGGGGTTCACTCGGTTGCGCCGGATCCGATGGCCCGGAACCCTGCCGGTCCACTATCCGGCTGTCGGGCCCGGCGGCGAGTGGCTGCGAGTCGTCGTAGGTTGCGGGCATGACCAGTGACGAGACGACGATCCCGGCGGTGGGGGTGCGCCCGCTGGACGAGGTGTTCGACGCGATCGAGACCGCCAATCGGCGCCCCCAGCCCTGGGGCGGGTTCGACCACGGGGTTCTGGGGGCCTACCGGTGGGCCACCGGAGCCCAGATCGCGGCACCGGTCACCGCTGTTGCCGCGCTCGGGGCCACCGGGCCGTGCCGGGCGCAGCTGCTGGCCGAATGCCAGGCCGCCGCGGTCCGCCTGCGCGATGCCCTGGAAGAACGCACGGACCCCGCGTACGCCCTGGGCACCTATCAGGCGCTGGCGTGGCTGTGCGGCCATCACGAGGACCGTCCCTGACCTGCGGCTCTCCTTGACCAGTGCCCGTCGTGGCCGCTACCCCACAGGAGCCGCCCGGTGCCCAGCCTGATCACCCGCTCCGGTGGGAAAGTCGGCACTCCCGCCCCGACGTGCCGGTGAACGTCGCGCTCGGCGACGTGGAAAGCGCCATCAGGTGCTTCTCCTCTACTGACCCTGCTCCGGGTCGCCGCCTTCACCCTGCTCCATCGCGCCCCACGGGGAGGAACTGCTGCGCGTACGGGCCCGCACCAGCCGCCACAAGGACCGCCTGTAGGCGGGGAGGATTCGTTGACGAAGAACGACGGCGCACCGGGTCGGGACGAGACGCCCCAGCAACGGGCCGACCGGCTCTGGAGCGAGATGCTCCAGGAAGTCCGCGTGTGCCAGACCGGCGCACAAATCCTGTTCGGATTCCTCATCGGCGTGGCCTTCACCCCGCGCTTCGCCGCCCTGCCCGGTTTCGACAAGAACCTCTACGTCGCCACCGTCGTCCTCGGCGCCGTCGCCACCGGAGCCCTGATCGCGCCCGTGGCCTTCCACCGCTTCCTCACCGGCCACGGCATGAAACCCGAACTGGTCCACGTCGCCAGTCGCCTCATCGCCGTCGGACTCACCACCCTGGCCCTGACCATCGCCGCCGCGCTGCTGCTCCTGCTGCGCACCGCCACCGGCAGCCCGGCTGCCGCCTGGGGCCTCAGTGCGGCCTGCCTGATCTGGTTCGCCACCAGCTGGCTCGTCCTGCCCCAGGTCGTGCTGCGTCGCACGGCCGCCGCGCGCCGGGCTGCCGTATCCGGGCTCGGTGCCCGCCGCGGCGGTGGCCGCCCCCCGCAGTGACAGCCCCTGCAGTCCCGGCCTACCCGGGCTGCGGGTCCCGCCCGCCCGACGGCGTCACGCCGTCTCGCCCCCCGCCCGGGTCGGACAGGGCAAGCTGGGCGCGGGCCAGGGCGGGTCGCAGCAGCCGGCCGGTCAGGGCTCCCTGGGCGCGGAGCGCGGCGCGGGCGGCGTTCGCGCCGCAGGCGCCGTGCACGCCACCGCCCGGGTGGGCCGAGGCGGAGGCGAGGTAGAGGCGCTGGATGGGGGTCTCGGGCCGCCCCGTGCCGGGTAGCGGGCGGAGCAGCGCCTGTTGGTGGAGGGCCGCGGTGCCGCCGTTGATCGCCCCGCCGACCAGGTTCTGGTCCAGGTGTTCCAGCACCGGCGGGGTGAGTACGCGCCGGGCCTGGATCCGGTCGGTGAAGCCGGGGGCGAAGCGTTCGACCTGTGCTTCCATGCGGCGGGCGATGGCTTCGCTTTCCCTGTCGTCCCAGGACCCGGTGATGCCGTCGGGCCCGAGGTCGTCGGCGATGTGCTGGGGGACGTGGGTGTACATCCAGGCCGATTCGGTGCCCGCGGGTGAGCGGGACGGATCGGCGGTGGTCATCTGGCCGAGCAGCCCGAAGGGGCGGGCCGGCAGACGGCCGGTGCTGACCTGGAGTGCGTAGTCGCTCAGTTCCGTCCAGTCGGTGCCGAGGTGGACGGTGCCAGCCCGGTGTGCCTGCTCGGCGGTCCAGGGGATCGGCGAGTCGAGGGCCCAGTCGACCTTGACGGTGGCGAAGTCCCACTGGAAGCGGCGTACGGCGTCGCGGAATCCGGGCGGCAGGTGTCCTTCCCGGACCAGGCGGCCGTACAGGTGCGGAGCGGGCACGTCGGCGAGCACGGCTCGGTGCGCGCGGACGTAGTCCCCCTGGGCGGTGCGGATGCCCAGCGCCCGGCCGGCGCGGACGACGACCTCGCTGACCGCGGTGCCGCAGCGGATCGTGCCTCCGCGCGATTCCAGGCGTCGCACCAGGGCGCCGCTGAGGGCGCGTGCTCCGCCGACCGGTACCGGCCAGCCGTACTGCTCGCCGAGCATGGCCATGAGCCAGCCGAAGGCGGCGCTGCCCGGCGATTCGGGCAGCAGATCGGCGTGCAGCGCGCAGCCGGCCAGCAGCAGCCCCGGGCCGTCCCGGTCGAACTCCTCCTCGGCCAGTCGCCGTACGGGCAGCGCCGCGAAGCGGGCCAGCCGCAGCAGGCCGGGCGCCCGGAGACGTGCGGCCAGCGCCAGGCCGGCGCGTACCGGTGGGAACGGCGCGAACATCGCCCCTACCAGGCACGGGTCCAGCTCCTGCCAGAGCTGTGACAGCCGTCGCCAGGCGAGCGCGTCCGGCCGGCCGAAGCTCCGCCCGATGTCGTCGATGTTCGCCTCCGGTCCGCGCCGCAGCAGTGCGCAGCGGCCGTCGGGCAGGGGATGGGCGAGCACGATCGGCGCGTGGCTCCAGGCGAGGCCGTGCTCTTCGAGGCGCAGGGCCGCGATCACCGGCGAGGCGGCGGCCAGCGGGTAGAACGAGCTGAACAGGTCGCTGACGTAGTCGGGGTGGACGCCGCGGTCGCTGCGGACAGCGCCGCCGGCCTGGTCCTGGGCCTCCAGCACCTCCACCTCCCAGCCGGCGTCGGCCAGCACGTTCGCGGCGACCAGACCGTTCGGCCCGGCCCCGATCACGACGGCGTCGGCCATGACGGACCTCCCCCAGACGCGGACGCTTCCAGGTCGGCCGCCCGGGGCGCCTGCTCGACCGTGCGGGCGAGGCAGGCGAGCAGTCGGCGGTGGCGCAGATCCAGCACCAGGTCCGCGGGCGCCGTGTGGAGGCTCCCGCCCAGGCCCCGCAGCGGGTGCTCGTCGACGATCACCAGTGTGGCGTCGCCCCACGCGATCAGCTCGATGGCGATCCGGACGGTGCCGAGCCGCCCCGCGAAGGCCTCCAGTTCCAGCCGGTGCCCACTGTCGGACACACGTACGACGGTGTGGCCTTCGAAGCGGAACGGGCCGGCGCTGACGGTGTAGCGCAGGCTCGACCCGACTGCGGGCCACCGGCCCTCACCCGGGCGGGTCCGCTCCGTGCCGGGCACCCACCGGCCGTACGCGGCCGGGTCGCCCAACACGCTCCACACCGCCTGCGGAGCCCGCTCTATCAGGACGTGTCTCACAGCCATCGGCTGTGCCTCCTCGTGTCCGCTCCCTGACGAATCACCCGTACCTCAAAAGGCGCATACCCGGTGAATTCCCCTGAACGCGACACTCGCATCGGCCCGTTCTCCGCCGTGGGGCAGGGCCACCCGTTCCACCGGAACCTCGACTGGTCGCCGCCGGGCCCCGTCCAGGGCAGCGTCTGTGCCGAGTCCGGCATGCCCGCCCACGGCCTGCGGGCCGGCAGGTGATACCGCACGGACACCGGGCGGTATCACCTTCGGCGGTTTCATCGCGGCGCGAGCGGTTAGCCGCTCTCCGGGCCTCGTTCGCCCACCAGGAGCCACGCCCGCGCTGTGGAGGAGTTCGGTGATGAAGGTTTCCGACTACGTGCTGGAGCGCCTGCGCGACTGGGAGGTGGAGTACGTCTTCGCCTATCCCGGGGACGGCATCAACGGGCTGCTCGCGGCCTGGGGCCGGGCGGAGGACCGGCCGAGGTTCATCCAGGCCAGGCACGAGGAGATGGCCGCTTTCCAGGCCGTCGGGTACGCGAAGTTCTCCGGCCGCACCGGGGTGTGCGTGGCCACCTCCGGGCCGGGCGCGATCCACCTGCTCAACGGCCTCTACGACGCCAAGCTCGACCACGTCCCGGTCGTCGCGGTCGTCGGGCAGACGGACCGCAGCGCCATGGGCGGCTCGTACCAGCAGGAGGTCGACCTGGCCAGCCTGTACAAGGACGTGGCCTCGGAGTTCTGCGAGATGGTGACCGTGCCGGCTCAGCTGCCCAACGTGCTGGACCGGGCCATGCGCATCGCGGCGACCCGCCGCACGGTCACCGCGGTGATCATCCCGGCCGATGTCCAGGAACTCGACTACGAGGCGCCGGCGCACGCGTTCAAGCAGGTTCCCTCCAGCCTCGGCGTCCCGCACTACGCCCCGGTACCGGCCGAGGCGGACCTCGCCCGGGCGGCGGAGATCCTCAACGCCGGGGAGAAGGTCGCGATGCTGATCGGGCAGGGCGCCCGCTCGGCCCGGCCCGAGGTCGAGCAGGTCGCCGACCTGCTCGACGCCGGGGTGGCGAAGGCCCTGCTCGGCAAGGACGCGCTGCCCGACACCCTGCCGTACGTCACCGGCTCGATCGGCCTGCTCGGCACCCGCCCGTCCTACGAGATGATGCGCGACTGCGACACCCTCCTCGTGGTCGGCTCCAGCTTCCCCTACACCCAGTTCCTGCCCGAGTTCGACCAGGCGCGCGCGGTGCAGATCGACCTGGACCCGTCCATGATCGGGCTGCGCTACCCGTTCGAGGTCAACCTCGTCGGCGACGCCGGCTCGACGCTGCGCCGGCTGATTCCGCTGCTGGAGCGCAAGGCGGACGGCACATGGCGCAAGACGGTGGAGGACAACGCGGCGCGCTGGTGGGAGGTCATGCAGCGCCGAGCCGACGTGTCCGCCGACCCGATCAATCCCGAGTACGTCGTCCACACCCTCGACGCGCTGCTGCCCGACAACGCGCTCCTGGCCGCGGACTCCGGGTCCGCGGCGAACTGGTACGCCCGCCACCTGCGGATGCGCGGCGGCATGCGCGGCTCGCTGTCGGGCACGCTGGCGACCATGGGGCCGGGGGTGCCCTACGTGATCGGCGCGAAGTTCGCCCACCCGGACCGGCCCGCGATCGCGATCGTCGGCGACGGCGCCATGCAGATGAACGGCCTCGCGGAGCTGATCACCGCAGCGAAGTACTACCGGGAGTGGGCCGACCCGCGCATGGTCGTCGCGGTGCTGAACAACCACGATCTGAACCAGGTCACCTGGGAGATGCGGGCGATGCAGGGCGCGCCGCAGTTCGAGCCCTCGCAGAGCCTTCCGGACGTGCGCTACGCCGACATCGCCCGGACGTTCGGTCTGGGCGGCGTACGGGTGGAGAAGCCGGAGGACGTGGAGCCGGCGTGGCGCCGGGCACTGGCCGCGGACCGGCCGTTCGTCATCGACTTCCGCACCGACCCGGCGGTGCCGCCGATCCCGCCGCACGCCACCTGGGACCAGATCAAGGCCGCCGCCCTGTCGGTGCTCAGGGGCGACAGCGACCGGGGATCGGTGGTCCAGCAGGGCGTCAAGGCGAAGGTCCAGGAGTTCCTGCCCGGCAGTGGACGGAGCTGACCGGTGTCCGGGCGCCAGGAGGTGGACCTGGCCGCACTCGAGCCGGCCCTGCGGACCGAGGTGGACGGTGAGGTCCGCTTCGACGCGGGGAGCCGCGGCGCGTACGCCACCGACGGCTCCAACTACCGTCAGGTCCCGCTCGGGGTGGTCGTGCCCCGCACGGTCGAGGCCGGCGCTGCCGCGGTGGGCGTCTGCTCCCGGTTCGCCGCCCCGGTGCTGTCCCGCGGAGGCGGTACCAGTCTCGGGGGGCAGTGCACCAACGAGGCGGTGGTCGTCGACTGGACCAAGTACTGCAACCGGCTGGTCTCGGTGGATCCCACAGCGCGGACCTGTGTGGTCGAGCCGGGCATCGTCCTGGACGAGCTCAACCGCCGACTCGCTCCGCACGGGCTCAGGTTCGGGCCGAAGCCGTCCACGCACAGCCACTGCGCGCTGGGCGGCATGATCGGCAACAACAGCTGCGGAGCGTCCGCCCAGGCCTACGGCAAGACCGCCGACAACGTCCACCGCCTGGAAGTCCTCACCTACGAGGGCACCCGGTTCTGGGCCGGTCCCACCAGCGAGGACGAGTACGCGCGGATCGCGGCCGAAGCAGGACCGCGCGCCCGGCTCTACCAGGGGTTGCGGGACATCACCGGGCGGCACCTGGCCGAGATCCGGCGTGGCTACCCGAAGATCCCGCGCCGGGTCTCCGGCTACAACATGGACGCCCTGCTGCCGGAGAACGGCTTCGACGTGGCCCGCGCCCTGGTCGGCAGCGAGGGAACCCTGGTGACGCTCCTGCACGCCGAACTGCACCTGGTCGAGGTGCCGGCGGCGGAGGCCCTGCTGGTCCTGGGCTTCGACGACATCTACCAGGCCGCCGACGCCGTCCCCGACCTGCTCGCGCACAGCCGCCCCACCCAGCTGGAGGCCATCGACGGGCGCATGGCGCAGCTGATGCGCGAGGAGCACGCCTACCTGGACTCGCTGGAGAGCCTGCCCGAGGGCGACAGCTGGCTGCTCGTCCAGTTCACCGGCGACACGAAGCAGGAGGCGGACGCGCGGGCGTTCGAGCTGCTGCGGGCGATCGGCCGCGAGGAGGACGACCCGTCGGTGGCGCTGTCCGACGATCCCCCGAGGGAGCGGGAGATGCTCAGGGCCCGCGAGGCGGGTCTGGGCGTGACCGCCCGCCCGCCGGACGGCTCCGAGACGTGGGAGGGCTGGGAGGACTCCGCGGTCGCCCCGGAGAAGCTGGGCGACTACCTGCGAGACCTGGAGCGGCTGTTCGACCGGTACGGCTACCAGCAGGCCTCCCTGTACGGGCACTTCGGGCAGGGCTGCGTCCACACCCGGATCCCGTTCGAGCTGCGCGAGGGCAAGGGCGTCGAGGCGTTCCGGGCGTTCCTGTTCGACGCGGCCGACCTGGTCGCCTCCTACGGTGGTTCCCTGTCGGGTGAGCACGGTGACGGGCAGGCCCGCGGCGAACTCCTGCCCCGCATGTTCGGCCCCGGGCTCGTGGAGGCGATGGGCGAGGTCAAGGCCCTGTTCGACCCGGGCGACCGGATGAACCCCGGCAAGGTCGTCCACCCCCACCGCGTCGACGAGAACCTGCGCCTGGGCGCCGACTGGCGGCCCCGACCGCAGCGGACGCACTTCGGGTATCCCGACGACGACCACGACTTCACCCGCGCGGTGCTGCGCTGCGTGGGCATCGGCAACTGCCGCACCCACCAGGGCGGGGTGATGTGCCCCTCCTACCGGGCGACGGGCGAGGAGGAGCACTCCACCCGCGGCCGGGCACGGCTGCTGTTCGAGATGCTCGGCGGCCACGACGACTCCCCGGTCACCGGCGCATGGCGCTCCACCGAGGTCCGCGACGCACTGGACCTGTGCCTGGCCTGCAAGGGCTGCAAGTCCGACTGCCCGGTCGGCGTCGACATGGCCACCTACAAGGCAGAGTTCCTCGCCCACCACTACCAGGGCCGTGTGCGCCCGGCCGCCCACTACGCGATGGGCTGGCTCCCGCTGTGGGCACGGCTGGCCCGCACAGCGCCGGGCCTGGCCAACGCGGCCTTGCACGCCCCCGGCCTCGCAGGGCTGGGGAAGCGGCTGGCCGGCATCGACCCGCGCCGCGCCGCACCCCTCTTCGCCGCCGAATCGTTCCAGGAAACCCGGCACCGGCAGGGCTGGGCGGGGCCCGACCCGCGCGACCCGCGCACCGTCCTGCTCTGGCCGGACACCTTCACCAACCACTTCCACCCGCACGTCGCCGACGCCGCCGTCCGCGTCCTGGAGGACGCCGGCTTCCACGTCGCCGTACCCGAGGGGCCGGTGTGCTGCGGCCTGACCTGGATCTCCACCGGGCAGCTCGCCACCGCCCGTCGCGTCCTCGAACGCACCATCCGGACCCTGCGCCCATGGCTGGAGGCCGGAACCCCGATCATCGGGCTCGAACCCTCTTGCACCGCGGTCTTCCGCGCGGACGCCCCCGACCTGCTCGACGGTGACCAGGACATCGCCCGCCTGGCCGCGCAGACGCGCACCTTCGCCGAACACCTCGTCAACCACGCCCCCCACGGCTGGCAACCGCCCCGGATCGGCCGGGCGGCGACCGTGCAGACTCACTGCCACCAGCACGCCGTCCTCGGCACCGACCCCGACCGTGAACTGATGCGCCGCGCCGGGCTGGACGCGAACGTGCTCGACGAGGGCTGCTGCGGCCTGGCCGGCAACTTCGGCTTCGAGCGGGGCCACTACGACCTGTCCCAGGCCATCGCCGAGCAAGGCGTCCTTCCGGCCGTGCGCGACACGGCCCCCGGCGCGTTCGTCCTGGCCGACGGCTTCAGCTGCCGCACCCAGATCGAACAGTCCTCGACCGGACGGCTGGCCGTGCACGTGGCCGAGGCCCTCGCCCTGGCACTGGACGGGCCGCCGCCCGCCGACCATCCGGAGAAGACGATCCCGCGCCCGCAACCCCGCAACGCGGTGGCCGGCCTGCTGACCGCAGGTGTCGCGGGCGCGATGACAGGCCTGGCGGCGGCCGGTGCTGCCGCCGCGCGGCGCCACCGCGCCAGGAGGAGGTAGACCATGCGGTCCCTGCACGAGCGGCTCCACCGCGAAGCCCGCGCCTACACCGGCGACAACGACCGCCCGCTCGCGGCCTACGCCGGCCTCATGGCCCTGTACGCCACCGCGGTACTCGGCACCGCCGCAGCCGCCCGGGCCTTTCGCCGAGAGCTGCCCCACCCGACTCCGTGGGACGTCGCCCTGAACGCGTTGGCCACCCACCAGCTCTCCCGCCTGATCGCCAAGGACCCGGTCACCAGCCCGCTGCGCGCGCCGTTCACCCGTTTCGAGGGCACATCCGGCCCGGCCGAGCTGGAGGAGGACGTGCGCGGCACCGGAGCCCGCAAGGCCGTCGGCGAGCTGGTCACCTGCCCGTTCTGCACCGGCCTGTGGGTCGCCACCGCGGGCACTGCCGGGTCCGTCTTCGCTCCGCGCGCCACCAGGCTCGTCACCGCCACCCTGGCCGCCCTGGCCGGCGCCGACTTCCTGCAGTTCGCCCGCGCCGCCGCCCAGCACGCGGCCGACGAGACGCCATGACCGTCACCGCCACCGTGGAGTCCCTGCACGTGCAGGTCCTCGACGTCCCCACCGACGCTCCGGAAGCCGACGGCACTCTCGCCTGGGACTCCACCACCATGATCCTCGTCCGTGTCCACGGCGGGGACACCACCGGCCTGGGCTGGACCTACGGCGCCCCCGCCACCGCCCAGGTGATCACCGGGCACCTTCGGGACACGGTCATCGGCCGCCCGGCGTTCGACGTCCCGGCCGCCAACGAGGCGATGAGCCGCACGGTGCGCAACATCGGCCGCCCGGGGCTGGTCGCCGGCGCGATCTCAGCCGTCGACATCGCCCTGTGGGACCTCAAGGCCCGCCTGCTCGGCCTGCCCCTGGTCGACCTGCTCGGCGCCGCCCGCCATGAGGTCCCCCTCTACGGCAGCGGCGGCTTCACCACCTACACCGACCGGCAACTCGCCGAGCAGCTCGCGGGCTGGGCCGAACAGGGCTTCCACCGATTCAAGATCAAGATCGGCGAGAGCCGCGGCAGCCGGGAACGGCGCGACCTGGAACGCACCGAGCAGGCCCGGCGGGCGGTCGGCGACGACGCCGCCCTGTACGTGGACGCGAACGGCGCCTACACCCGCAAACAGGCCGTCCGCGTCGGACAGACGCTGGCCGGCCTGGGGGTGAGCTGGTTCGAGGAGCCCGTCTCCTCGGACGACCTCACCGGCCTCGCCCACGTCCGCGACGCCGTCACCTCCGACGTCGCGGCCGGCGAGTACGGATACGACCTGCCCTACTTCGCCCGCATGGCCCCGGCCATGAACTGCCTGCAGGCGGATGCCACCCGCTGCGGAGGCATCACCGTCTGGCTGCGCGCAGCCGCCCTGGCCCAGGCCCACGGGCTCCAGCTGTCCGGACACTGCGCCCCGCACGTCCACGCACACGCCGCGGCCGCCGTGCCGAACCTGCGGCACTTGGAGTGGTTCCACGACCACGTCCGGATCGAGAACCTCCTCTTCGAGGGAACCCTCGACCCGGACGGGGGACTGGTCCGCCCGGGCCACAGCGGGGAGCCAGGCCTCGGCCTGGCCATCCGCACCGAGACGGCGGAGCGCTACCGTGTCCGCGCCTGAGGAGATCCGGCCCGCTCCCGACGACGGCCGTCGGCCTCCGCGGACCGTGCACGTTCCCGGCGCTCCGCGTCCACCCGGCCGCGGACACGCGGCCCGCACCGCCGTACCCCAGGAGACGAGAACGTGACCGCCCCCATCGCCGGCTCTCCCGCCCCTCACGCGCTGCGTGACTACGCCCTGCTCGCGGACGGCGAGCGCGGCGCCCTCGTCGGACCGCGCGGCGACATCGTGTGGATGTGCGCACCCGGCTGGGACAGCGACGCCGTCTTCGCCGCCCTCATCGGTGGCCCCGGCTGGTACACCGTCACCCCCACCGACCCGTTCGTCTGGGGCGGCTACTACGAGAGCGGCAGCCTCATCTGGCGCAGCCGCTGGATCACCACCGGCGGCGTCGTCGAATGCCGCGAAGCCCTCGCCTGCCCCGGTGACCGGCACCACGCGGTGGTGCTGCGCCGGATCCTGGCGGTCGACGGCGACGCCCGCCTCGACGTCCACCTGCACCCGGCGCCCGGATTCGGCACACACCGGCTGCGCAAGGTCCGCAGGGACGGGCAGGGGCGTTGGACGGCCCGGGCCGGAGAACTGCACCTGCGCTGGAGCGGAGCGCCCGACGCCCGGCCGAGCGATGCGGCGCTGTCCACCACGATGCGTCTGGAGACCGGTGAGCACCACGACCTCGTCCTGGAGATCTCCGATCGGCCCCTGCCCGAACCGGAGACGGCCGACGTGCTGTGGCGGTCCACCGAAGCGGCCTGGACCGCGCGCGTGCCCGCCCTCGCGAACACGCTGGGCCGACGCGACGCCCGGCACGCCTACAGCGTCCTGGCCGGCCTCACAGGCCCCGGCGGCGGCACGGTGGCAGCGGCCACCACCAGTCTGCCCGAACGCGCCGAGACGGGCCGCAACTACGACTACCGGTACGTGTGGATCCGCGACCAGGCCTACATCGGCCAGGCCGTCGCCGCCGCGGGGCCGCACCCGCTGCTGGACGACTCCGTACGGTTCGTCACCGCCCGTCTGCTCGAACACGGCCCGGCTCTCGCGCCCGCCTACACCGTGACCGGTGCGGCGGTACCCGACCAGCGCACCCTCGACCTGCCCGGCTATCCGGGTGGCTTCGACGTCGTCGGCAACCACGTCAACCGCCAGTTCCAGCTCGACGTGTACGGGGAGAGCCTGCTGCTGCTCGCCGCCGCCGCCCGCCACGACCGGCTCGACCCCGACGGCTGGCACGCCGCGCTCACCGCCGCCGACGTGATCGCCACCCGGCATCGCGAGCCGGACGCCGGGATCTGGGAGCTGCACGACGACCGGTGGGCGCACAGCCGCCTGATCTGCGCGGCCGGTCTGCGGGCGGTCGCCGCCGCAGCACCCCGGGCGAGCAGCGGGCGCGCCGCCGGCTGGGAGGCGCTGGCGGATGCGATCCTCGCGGAGACCTCCGCCGACAGCCTGCACCCCACCGGCCGGTGGCAGCGCTCCCCTGGCCGGACGGGCGTGGACGCGGCCCTGCTGCTGCCCGCGATCCGCGGCGCCCTGCCTGCCGAAGACCCGCGCACCATCGCCACCCTGCGAGCGGTGCACGCCGATCTCGCGCTGGACCACCACGTCTACCGGTTCCGCCACGACCGGAGACCCCTTCAGGACGCCGAGGGCGCCTTCCTGCTGTGCGGATTCGTCATGGCCCTGGCGGAACACCAGCAGCACAACGACGTCGAAGCCGTGCGCTGGTTCGAACGCAACCGTGCCGCCTGCGGTCCGCCCGGCCTCTATGCGGAGGAGTTCGACGTCGCCCAACGCCAGCTGCGCGGCAACCTGCCCCAAGCGTTCGTCCACGGGTTGATGCTCGAAGCCGCCGCGACGCTCGCACCCGGTCACTGAGCCCGTTGTGATCCGCCGCACCCGCGTGTCGGAGCAGCAGCGACCGCTGCGGGGTCTCGCCCGCTCGGCCCTGCCTGGCCTACTGCCCCGCGGTTGTGCGAGCGCGCATGGCGGCGGTGTTCGCTTGCGTACGGCTTCGGGCTGCAGGACTGCCCCGGCGCCTCCAGGCTCCAAGCTGGGCGCGAAGGTTTGAGCCGTTGTCCGGCGGGCAGCCGCGCCCCACAGCGCGGGCGGCCGTGAGCCGCCTCGCACCGACCTCAGGACGGAGGGCTTTGAGATGACCACCAATCCCGGACCGCCTGGAGGACGCCCCCAGCCGCCCCCGGTCACGGAGGCTCCCCATCCAGGCCCTCCCTCGGGGGGCGAGCGCGATGCCAAGGACATCGCGCTGGACGCCTTCCGGGCCCCGGAGCCGGACGGTGCGCTCACCACCGATCAGGGGATTCGGGTCGACGACACCGACAACTCCCTGACCGTGGGCGAGCGTGGCCCGACGCTGTTGGAGGACTTCCACCTGCGGGAGAAGCTCACCCGCTTCGACCACGAGCGCATTCCCGAGCGGGTGGTGCACGCCCGCGGTGCCGGCGCGTACGGTTTCTTCGAACCGTACGAGTCGCTGGCCGAGTTCACCTGCGCCGACTTCCTCCAGGAGGCCGGCCGCCGGACCCCGGTGTTCGTCCGCTTCTCGACCGTCCAGGGGCCGCGCGGCTCCGCCGACACGGTGCGCGACGTCCGCGGCTTCGCCACCAAGTTCTACACCCGGCAGGGCAATTACGACCTGGTCGGCAACAACATGCCGGTGTTCTTCATCCAGGACGCGATCAAGTTCCCCGACTTCGTGCACGCGGTGAAGATGGAGCCGCACAACGAGATCCCCACCGGCGGCACCGCACACGACACGTTCTGGGACTTCTGTTCGCTGCAGTCCGAGTCCACCCACATGCTGATGTGGGCGATGTCGGATCGGGCGATCCCGCGCAGCTTCCGGATGATGCAGGGCTTCGGCGTGCACACCTTCCGCCTCGTGACCGCCGACGGGCGCGCCACCTTCGTCAAGTTCCACTGGAAGCCAAAACTCGGCGTCGCGTGCCAGGTCTGGGACGAGGCCCAGATCACCGCCGGCCGCGACCCCGACTTCCACCGCCGGGACCTGTGGGAGGCGATCGAGGCCGGCGAGTTCCCGGAGTGGGAGCTCGGCGTCCAGCTGATCCCGGAGAAGGACGAGCTCTCGTTCCCGTTCGACCTGCTGGACCCGACGAAGCTGGTGCCGGAGGAACTCGTGCCGGTGCGGCCGGTCGGCCGGATGGTCCTCGACCGGAACCCGGAGAACTTCTTCGCCGAGACCGAGCAGGTCGCCTTCCACACCGCCAACGTCGTTCCCGGCATCGACTTCACCAACGACCCGCTGCTGCAGGGCCGCAACTTCTCCTACCTGGACACCCAGTTGATCCGCCTGGGCGGCCCCAACTTCTCCCAACTGCCGGTCAACCGCCCGCTCGCCGAGGTGCGCACCGACCAGCGCGACGGCTACGGCCAGCAGGTGATCCACTCCGGGACGAGCTACGCGCCGAACTCGGTCGGCGGCGGATGCCCGGCCACCCTGGGCGGCGGGCGCCTCGCCGAGGGGGTGTTCGAGCACTATCAGGAGCGTGTCGACGGGCAGGCGATCCGCCGGCGCAGTCCGAGCTTCGCCGACCACTACGGCCAGGCCGCGCTGTTCTGGCGCAGCATGGCCGGCTGGGAGCAGGAGCACATCATCGCCGCGTTCTCCTTCGAGCTCGGCAAGGTCGGGGACCAGGCCGTGCGGCACCGTATGGTCGCCAACCTGGCCCGTGTCGACCAGGAACTGGCTGTGGAGGTCGCCCGCCGCATCGGCGAACCCGAGCCCGCGCCCGAGCCCGCACCGGACCGGCCCACCGGCGACCGCGAAGCCGGAGCAGTGGGGGAGCGGGTCTCGCCCGCGCTGAGCCTGGAGAACCTGCACGGCCACGGCATCCCCACCCGCAAGGTCGCCGTCCTGGTGGCGCAGGGCGTGGACGCCGCCCAGGTGCGGGCGGCGCGCACCGCCCTGCGGGCCGAGGGCGCCACGGTGGAGACCCTGGCCCGGTACGGCGGGAGCGTGGCCGGCAGCGACGGCCAGGACGTGGAGGTCGACCGGGCGTTGGCGACCACCGCCTCGGTGCTGTACGACGCCGTGGTCGTCCCGGACGGCGCAGAGGACGCGCTCGTCGTGGAACCGGACGCCGTCCGGTTCGTCAACGAGGCACTGCGGCACGGCAAACCGGTGGCCGCGCTCGGCACCGGCACGGCGCTTCTGCGGGCCGCAGGGGCCCGCGAGGCGGAGCAGCTCGCCGGGGTCGCCCTGTGCGGCCCGGACCGGCAGCCCGGCGCCTCGTTCTGGGAGGACTTCGTCCACCTGATCGAACAGCACCGGTTCCCGCAGCGCTGAACCCGAGCCCGAATCGCCCGCGCGACCTGCCCAGGAGGACGAGGTCGGTGGGCCCTGCCCCGTTCGCCGGCTTGGCCCGTTCGCGGTCGAGTCCGTCGGCCTAGTGGTGCTGTCAGGGAGCACTCGAAGGACCTTCGGCCTAGCGTGGTGGCGACAGTGCCCGGGGGCCGCCGCCGCCCGAGGCGGGGGAGGACGTTCACGAAGGAGCGGATTCCGATTGACCGAGTACGGCTACTTCCTGTCGTGTGAGGAGTTCACCCCCGCGGAGCTGATCGACCAGGCCCGTCGCGCGCAGCAGGCCGGGTTCACCCGGTTGGCGGTCTCCGATCACTTCCATCCGTGGAACGACGCGCAGGGCAACAGCGCGTTCGTGTGGTCGGTGATCGGGGCGCTGTCGCAGGCCGTCTCGCTGCCGGTCACCACGCTGGTGACCTGTCCGACGGTGCGGCTGCATCCGGCGGTGACCGCGCAGGCCGCCGCGACCTCCAGCGTTCTGCTGGGTGGGCGTTTCGCTCTCGGTGTCGGGACGGGGGAGGCGTTGAACGAGCACGTTCACGGCGATGCGTGGCCGTCCTTCGAGGTACGGGCCGAGATGCTGGAGGAGGCCGTCGAGGTGATGCGCGAGTTGTTCACCGGGGAACCGGTCAGCCACCGCGGCCGCCACTACACCGTCGACAACGCCCGCCTGTACACCGTCCCCGACCAGCCGCTGCCGGTCTACGTCTCGGCGTTCGGGCCGAAGGCCGCCGAGCTGGCCGGCCGGATCGGGGACGGGTTCGTCACCATGACCCCGGACGCCGACCTCGTGGGCGCGTTCCGCGAGGCCGGGGGCCAGGGCAAGAAGGTGGTGGGCGGCGTGAAGGTGTGCTGGAGCAGCAACCGGGAAGCGGCCGTGGACGTGGTGCACCGGCTGTGGCCGACCGAACTGCTGCCCGGCGAGCTCGCCCAGCTCCTGCCCACCCCGGCGCACTTCGAACAGGCAAGTCGGCTCGTCACCCGCGACATGGTCGCCGACGCGGTCACCTGCGGCGACGACGTGGAGCAGCACGTGGAGACCGCGCGCGCATATGCGCGCGCCGGGTTCGACGAGGTCTACGTCGGACAGATCGGCCCCGATCAGGAGGCCTTCTTCGACGCCTACCGTGAGCTGGTCCTGCCCGCCCTGAACCGCTGACCCGGGCTGTCCGACCTATGGCCGCTGACGCCGCGTCCGCTTACGGGAGAGGCCCCGCTACAGGGTCCGGCCCCGGCAGGTGGCGCCTTCGGGCGCAGACGCCTTCGAGAGGCAGCGGTGGTTGCGGCGGCACGGCACGGTACTTCGCGGCGCCGGGGCGTTCGGCGCCGGTCGGATGCCCCGGGTTCTGGCACCTGACCGGCGTGCGGAGGCGTGCCCTGTGAGAACGGCCTGGCACCGGTTGCGCTCTGTGTGCGGGCGGGCGTGGGGGCGCGGGCGGGAGATCGAGCTGATGCAGCGTTCGCTGGCCTTCGCCGCGCTGTTCTTCGTGACCCTGGTGCCGTTGCTCATGGTCATCGCGGCGGCTTCGCCTGCCCGCGGCAACGGGATCGCCCAGTGGATCACCGACGGCCTGGGGCTGTCGCCGCGCGGCGGCCAGGCCGTCGAGACGCTGTTCAGTTCACGCGGGCAGGTCCTCAGCACGACCACCGGGTTCAGCCTCGCCGCGCTGGCCTTCTTCGGCGTCTCGCTGACGGGTGCGATGCAGGGCGCCTACGAGCGGATCTGGGGCCTGCCGCGAGGACCGTGGCACCGGGTGGGGCGCCAGGTCGTCGCGCTGGCCGGACTGACCGGCTACCTCGTCCTCGCGGCCTGGAGCGGCGTGCCGTGGCAGCACAGCGCCGTCCAACCGACCCTGCGGATCCTCGCCACGGTGCTGGGCGGTCTGCTGCTGTTCTGGTGGCTTCCGCGCTTCCTGCTCGGGGCCCGTGCCCCGCGGCGAGGGCTGGTGCCCGGGGCGGTGGCCACGATGGTCGCCCTGGCCGGCCTCCGGCTGTTCTCCCGGCTGGTCTTCGCCCCGCTAGTGGTCTCCAACGCCGTTTCCTACGGCACGGTCGGCGCAGTCCTGGTGGTCCAGTCCTGGCTGATCGGGGTGGGCTTCACCGTGTACGGCGGAAGCCTCGTGGGGTGGGCGCTGTCCGGCGGCGACCGGTCAGCCGCGGGCGACGGTGGTGAGGGGGGCCGCGGCACACCGGCAGCCGGCGAGGAGCCGGCTGACGAGGCCGGCGGGGCGCCAGGTGGAACACCACCGGGCGAAGCGGACGACTGATCCGGTGCGGTAGGGGACCAAGGCCGCGTGAGATGCGCGGGGGCACCGGTAGCCGAGGGCGGCCAGCAGCAGTGGCACCCGGAACATGATGCCCGCAGGCGGGCGAGGTCGGATCTAGTGTCCTGCGCCGGAGATCCGTCGTTAGTTGTGTGTGAGTTCTTCTTCTAATCTCCCGGTGCGTCGTCGTGGTCCCGCGTTGCGGCCGTTACTGCTGTCCGACGAGGAGCGGGCCGCGTTGACGCGGTGGGCCCGCAGAGCCTCGTCCGCCCAGGCGTTGGCTCTGCGGGCCCGGATCGTGCTGGCCTGTGACGGCTCGGACGTGCCGTCGATTGTCGGCGTGGCAAGGGAGTTGGGTATCACCGCGGACACGGTCCGCAAGTGGCGGCGCCGGTTCCTCGCCGAGGGGCTGGACGGCCTGGTGGACGAACCCCGGCCGGGCCGGCCGCCCACGATCGCGGTCGACGAGATCGAGGCGGTCGTCGTGGCAACGCTGGAGGAGATCCCCAGGAACGCGACACACTGGTCCCGGAGCTCGATGGCCGCCCGCAGCGGCCTCTCGAAGTCGACCGTCGGACGGATCTGGCGGAGGTTCCAGCTCAAGCCCCATCTGGCCGACACCTTCAAGCTGTCCACCGACCCGCTCTTCGTCGAGAAGGTCCATGACGTGATCGGCCTGTACTTCGACCCGCCCGAAGGCGCGGTGGTGTTGTCGGTCGACGAGAAGTCGCAGATCCAGGCCCTCGACCGCTCGCAGCCGGTCCTGCCCATGATGCCGGGCATGCCGGGCATGCCGGAGCGCCGAACGCACGACTATGTGCGCAACGGCCTGACCACCCTGTTCGCCGCGTTCGACACCAACAGCGGGAAGGTCATCACTTCACTGCACCGCCGACACCGTGCGGCGGAGTTCAAGAAGTTCCTCGTCAAGATCGACCGCGAGGTTCCCGACGGACTCGACATCCACCTGATCTGCGACAACTACGGCACCCACAAGACCCCGCCCATCCGTGCCTGGCTGGCGCAGCATCCCAGGTTCCACATGCACTTCACCCCGACCGGGTCCTCCTGGATCAACCAGGTGGAGCGCTGGTTCGGCTTCCTCACCGATCAGATGATCCGGCGCGGCGCCCACAAGAACGTCCAGGTCCTCGAGAGGGACATCCGCGCCTGGATCAAGAACTGGAACGAGGACCCCAGGCCGTTCACCTGGACCAAGACCGCCGACGAGATCCTCGACTCCCTTGCCCGATTCTGCCGACGAATCTCCGGCGCAGGACACTGGCACTGCGACCGCATAGGTTCACCGGGTTGGCGCCGCAGGGCCCTCGGCCGGTTGGATGGCGCCAAACGTTCAGCTGGTGGGCATCCCGGTGTTCGGCCTCGCCGGACACCGGCCGGCGAAGGCCCCCACCGGTGTGACGGCCCTGCCGCTCCGCCCCCGCGGACGGCAGGAGTTTCGCGGCCGGGAGCCCCACCGGCCGGTGGCGCGCCGCCACTACCGGCCGGTCGGCCTAACGGGAGGGGCGGCCCCTGCGGGGCCTGTCGAAACTGGGTGCGAGTCGGGCCGCGATCCGTGGCCGGCCACCTGCGAACCCTCCTCAAGGAAGGCGTACACCGTGCGTGGGAAAGAACGTGAGCATGTGAAGACGGCCGCTGCCGGGGCACCGCGTCGCCCGGGACGGCACCTGATCGGCACCGCGAGCGTGCTGGCACTGGGCTGGAGCACGCTGTGCGGCCCCCTGCCCGCCGCCACGGCGGCGCAGACCTTGCCGGCCGTTCCCGAAGCGGCCGGATCGGCGGCCCTGGCGAGCGGTTCCGCGCTGTTCACGGAGCCGGGGGACCAGCTCTTCACCATCCCGACCGGTGTCACGAAGCTCACCATCTCGGTGTGGGGGCCGGGCGGCCCGGGCGGAGCCGGTAGCGGGGGTGGTGGCGGAGGTGGTGGTGGCGGCGGTGAGTCGGTCAGCGGCGGTGACACGGGCGGGGCCGGTGGTGGTGGCGGCGGGGCCGGTGGGGGCGGTGGCGGCGGCCAGGGCGGTCAGGCCGGTTCCTTCGTCACCTGCACCGTCCCGCTGTCGGCCCTCGGAAACGTCGAGCTTCTGGACGTCACCGTCGGCCAGGCACAGCCGACGACCACCGGTGGTGCGGGCGGCGCGGGCGGCTCGGGCGGCGTCGGGAACAACTCCGACGGCGGGAGCGGCCAGAATGGGGTGAGCGGCCAGCAGAACCTCGCCGTCCCGTACCGCAACAGCGGCAGCACCAGCAACGTCCTGGCCCTGGGCACGGGCGCGCTCCTGGACGTGAACGCGCCCGCCGGCGGCGGCGGGCACTCCGGCTCGTACGGCGACGGCGGCAGCGGCGGCGACGGCGCGGGCGCCCTCGGCGAAGGCATCGGAGACGGCGGCCCCGGCGGCAGCCGCGGACGCGGAGGCTCCGGAGCCCCGGCCGCTCCCAGCAGCGAGAACCAGCCCGGCTGCCTCAGCCTGGTGGTCGAGTCGCAGCAGGTCGTCAACGGTACGGCCGGCGGCAACGGGAGAGACGGCACCTCCGGCGGAAACGGTGAGGACGGCGACCCCTCCCGCTCCGGCTACCCCGGCCAGAGCGGCGGCAACGGCGGCTCGCCCGGCCAGATCGGACTGCCCGGTGAGGGCGGGACGGGCACCACCTTCAGCGGCTACACCTTCGGCGCCGGAGGCCGGGGCGGCGGCGGCGAGTTCGGCGGCCGGGGCGGCGGCGGCGGCCAGGGCGGAACCCCCAACATCAACGGCGGCGCCCCCGGGAACGGCAGCGGGGGCTCCGACGGCACGAAGGGCGACGACGGATCCGCCGGCGGGAACGGGGCCGTCCTCATCCAGTGGTGACCCGACCTCCCACCTGACAGCACCACCTCACGACCGGCGGCCCGCCCCACAGCACGGACAAGGCCCAAAGGTCCAGGTGCGGCGTCCAGCGGCCGGGCCACGCCGTCGTGGATCTCACCCACAGGCGTGCCCGGCCCGTCGGCGTGGACCGCGATCCGCGGTCCGCTCGCCCGTGGCATGGGCGACGACCGGAGGGGAGCCTGTCCGCTCGTGCTGTGACCGCATAGGCCGCCGGGTTCTGGCTCACGCGGCGAGGAGGGGCCTGCCGTCCCATTGGATGCCCTTCTCACTGCGGATGCGGGCGCCCGCCGCACAATCCACTGGCACTGCTGGCCTTCCCGGTCCGTGAGTCTGCGAACCCTGACCGGGAAGGCCACCGGGCCCCCTTTCTGAGCCGAACGTCTCGCAACATCCGACCGGCCGAGGGTCCCGGGGCGCCAACCCGGTGAACCTGTGCGGTCACAGCACTAGAGAGCGGGACGGCGAGCCGCCACGAGGTCGGATCCGGGCGCCTGCACAACACGCAGTCCTGCGGCTTCGAGTTCCTCGGCGAGCTGTTCGGGCGGGACGGGCCACATGTCGAACGCCTCCCGGGCCTCGCGCAGGAGCTCCTGCGCGCGTTCGACGCGGTAGGTGAAGACCACGCGCAGGACGCCGCGATGGGGCCGTCGGGTGACGTCGGCGCTGTACAGGTCAGGACCCACCCGCACCGGGCCGAGCCGTCCCGCCGCCTCGCACCCGTCGGGCAGGCCGGCGGGCGGCGGATCGAAAAGGAGCAGGCCATCGGGCAGGAGGGCTGCCGAGATCGCCTTCCAGGTGGCCCGCCTGGTCGGGGGATCCAGACAGGCGATCACGTTGGAGGCGACGGCCAGGTCCGCCACGGCCGTCAGGCCTGTCGCCGCGAGGGGCTCGGGGTGCACGGTGACGCGAGCGCGCTGGTCCGCCCCGAGGTGCGCCAGGCGCGACAGCAGGGCGGCGCGCATGGCCGGGGCCGGTTCGACGGCGTGGACGGGCACACCGGAGGCGCGCAGCAGGACCTCGGTGGCAGTGCCGGTGCCGGCGCCGACATCAAGGACGGCGTGGCGGGCCCGCGTGGCGGCCGCGGCGAAGCGCCGCTCGGCCAGACGGCGGTCGGTCTCGGCCTGCAGGAGATCGTAGAACTCCGCGGAGACCGCGTACCCGCCGTCGGGGGAGTCGTCCACGGCCGCGCGCTCAGCCGCGTACGGGCTGGAAGTGCGTCGGGTCCGCGAGGGCGCTGGAATCGAGGCGGGCAAGGAGGTCGCCGACATCGGTGTGGACCTCAAGGGCTCCCGCCGAGCGCAGGGCCCGCTCGCCGAAGCCGCCGGAGAGCACCGCCACGCCGGTGACCGGGGCCCCGGCGGCGGCCTGGACGTCCCACGGGGTGTCGCCGACGAACAGCGCCTCGCCTGGCATCGAAGCCTCCCTCACTCACGCCCCCGGCATGTCCACCCTGTCGACGCTACGGCCCGACGACCGGCCACGCACGCGGCGCGGCGCCGGCCGTTTGCCCCGCTGTTTCCCGGAAACCCGAAGCAGTATGGAAACTGCCTGCCGGACCATCGTCATCACCGGGGCCAGCGGTGGCATCGGCCGCGCGACCGCCGAGGCGTTCGCCGCCCGCGGAGACCGGCTCGCGCTGATCGCCCGCGGCCGGGCCGGCCTCGAAGCGGCGGTGCGCGAGGCCGAGCGGGCCGGCGCTGCCAAGGTCATCGCCATCGAGGCCGACGTCGCCGACGCACACGCGGTGGAGGCCGCCGCCGAACGGGCCGAGGAAGAACTCGGGCCGGTCGACGTGTGGGTCAACGACGCGTTCGCCTCCGTCTTCGCCCCGTTCACCGAGGTCTCCCCGGAGGAGTTCCGGCGCGTCACCGAGGTCACGTACCTCGGCTACGTCTACGCCACCCGGGCCGCCCTGGCCCGGATGCTGCCCCGCGATGCCGGGGTGATCGTGCAGGTCGGCTCGGCGATCGCCTACCGCGGCATTCCGCTGCAGAGCGCCTACAGCGGCGCCAAGCACGCCATCCAGGGCTTCAACGAGGCGCTGCGCTGCGAGCTGCTCGCTTCCGGTACTCGGGTGCGGACCACGATGGTGCAGATGCCGGCCGTCAACACGCCGCAGTTCGACTGGGTCCGGTCCCGCCTGCCCCGTCGGGCGCAGCCGGTTCCGCCGATCTACCAGCCCGAGGTCGCTGCCCGCGCGGTGCTGTTCGCCGCCGACCACCCCGGGCGGAGGGAGTACTGGGTGGGCGGCAGTACGGTGGCGACCCTGGTGGCGAACGCCGTCGTGCCCGGGCTGCTGGACCGCTACCTGGCCCGCACGGGCTTCGACTCCCAGCAGGAGGACCGTCGGCGCCGCGCCACGGACCCGGACAACCTGTTCGAGCCGGTGGATGCCCGGCGGGACTCCGGGGCGCACGGCCGGTTCGACGGCCGGGCCCGGGATCGCAGCCGCCAGCAGCAGGTGGCGCACGCCCTCGGCGGCCTCGGCGACGCGCTGGGGCGCGCGGCTGGACGGGTGCAAGCCGGTTTGCCCGGTGCTGGTAGCGGGTTCCTCTCACGGATGCGGGGAACACGCACCCCGCAGTCATCGGACAGGAGTGTGTGACCATGCCTCGCGGATCGAGTCCCAAACGGGAGCGGCAGTACGAGCACATCAAGGACAGTGCGCTGGAGCGTGGTGAGAGCGAGAAGCGCGCCGAGGAGATCGCCGCCCGCACCGTGAACAAGGAGCGGGCCCGGCACGGGGAGTCGAAGACCGCCAGCCGCAGCTCGCTGAAGGACATGTCCTCCTCCCGTCGCGGTGGGCTGCGGTCGCACAGCGGCGCCCAGGGGCCGACGAAGGAGCAGCTCTACAACGAGGCGAGGCAGCGCAACATCCACGGGCGCTCGAAGATGAACAAGAAGGAACTCGAACACGCCCTGGGCCGATAGGAGCTGGTCACCGTGGGTACTGTTCCCGTGCCGCCCGACCCCGATGTCACCCCGGTTCCGCCGTCGCCCAGCCCGCCGGAGCCGGTGGAGCCACCGGTGCCGCCGGATCCGCCCGCGCCTCCCGGAACGCCCGAACCGCCCCCTCAGCCGCCGGCCCCGCCCGGCCCGGGCGAGCCCGCGGAGCCTGCCCCTCCGGAGCCCGGGCACCCCCGCCCGTCGGAGCCTCCCGACTGACCCGGAGGCCATGACACGGCCGGGCGGTGGACGGCGTGCGCGGAGGCACCGCCTGCGCCGCGGAGTCGCCAGGTGGCCGGCAACCGAACAACGACCCGGAGGACTACAGGAGGTCAGGTGCTCACCCGGCTGGTGGAGATCGTGGTGTGGGGTGCTGCCCTGACGGGGCTGACGGTGGTGTTCATCAGCTCCGTCTCGCCCGTCGAGCTGCTGGTCGCCGTTCTTGCCGCGTCGGGCGGGGCGGTCGCGGCCCGCAGGATGCGTCTGGCCGCACACGTCCGCGTCGGAGGAGGGCGTGGCGCGGTGCGTGCGCTCCTCGCGCTGCCGGGCTCGGTCGTGCGCGGTCTGGCCGTGCTGACGGCCGCGATGGCCCCCGGTCACGGAGACGGGAGGGTACGGCGCATCCGGCTGCGCCCCGGAGCGGGAGCCGGGTGGGCCGGCACGCTGCTCGCCGCCTCCCCGGACACCTGCGTGATCGACGTGCCCCGCGACGACGAGGTCGTCGTGCACGCTCTGCGCCCGACCCCGGGACCGGTCGAGGAGGCCGTGGCCCGCACGGACGGCGCGCGGTGAACGCCTGGACAGAGGCGGCCCTGGTCCTGCTGGCGATTCCCGCGCCGACGTGCCTGTGGGTCGCGGCGCGCGGCACCGCGGTGCGCCGACTGCTCGGGGCGTCGATGCTGTCGACCGTGGCCGGCGCGGTGTTCCTGCTGCTCCCGATGGCGTACGACCGGTCCTCCTATCAAGACCTCGCGCTGATGCTGGCCGTCCTGGCCCCCGCCGGCACCCTTGTCTTCGCCCGCTTCGTCGCCGGCCGCCGCCACGACGCCCACCCGTACGGTTCCACGCCCGAGAACTGACGAGACCCCGCCCGGCCGGCCAGACCGGGGGTGGGGGAGGGAGTTCGGATTGACGCCACGCCATGTGATCGTGCTCGTGCTGCTGTGGGCCGGCGTGGGGTGCGTGCTGCTGTCCGCGGCCGCGGTGCTGCGGCTGCGCGGAGCGCTGGCGCGCCTGCACGCCCTGGCCCCGGCCTCGGTGGCCGGTGTGCCGCTGATCGCCGCGGCCGTGGCAGTCGACCAGGGACCGGGCCGGGGGGCGGCCAAGACGCTGTTCATCGGCCTGGTCTTCGCCGTCGGCGGGACGGTCACCACGATCGCCGTCGGTCGTGCCACCCGCCAAGCCGAGGCCGAAGCGGTGAGCAGGCCGTGAACGCATGGCTGATCGGATTCGTCGTCGCCTTCGTCGTCCTCGCCGCCACCACGGCGGTCCTCACCCGCGACCCGGCCCGCCAGGCGGTCGTCCTCTCCGTGCTCGGTCTGGGCCTGGCGATGCTGTTCGCGGTGCTGCAGGCGCCCGACGTGGCGCTCTCCCAGCTCGCCGTGGGCACTGCGCTGACCCCGTTGCTGATCCTGCTGACCGTACGCAAGGTCACCCGCCGACCCACCCGCACCGACGACCGGGCCAGCGCCGGCGACAACGGGCGGGAACGGAAGTGACGGCCCGCGCCCGGCTGACGATGTTCCTGGCAGCGGCCGCCGTCATCGCCGCGTTCTTCACGGCCGCGTGCACTCACCTCCCGCCGTTCGGCACGGACAGCCACCCCTATGGGGACCAGGCGGTGGCGGCGGCGCTGGACCGGCGCACCGCCAACGTCGTCTCCGCCGTCAACTTCGACATCCGCGCCTTCGACACCCTCGGCGAGGAGTCCATCCTCTTCGGCACCGTGCTCGGGGCGACCCTGCTGCTGCGCCGGGCCCGCGACGAACGCCACCGCCGCGCCGAAGCCGAGCGGGTCATGCCCACGACCCGCCTCTTCGGCGCACTGCTGTTACCGGTCACCCTGGTCGTGGGCGTCTACATCGTCGCGCACGGCCAGTTGAGCCCCGGCGGCGGCTTCCAGGGCGGCGTCGTCCTCGCCACCGCTCTGCACCTGGCCTACGTGGCCGCGGACTACCGGGCCCTGAAGCAACTGCGCCCGCTCGCCGCCCTCGACGTCGCGGACTCGCTCGCCGCCGCCTCCTACAGCCTCGTCGGCCTGGCCGGCCTGATCGCAGGCGGCGCGTTCCTCAAGAACGTGCTGCCGCTGGGCACCTTCAACACCATCACCTCCGGCGGCACCGTCCCGGTCCTCAACGCCGCGGTCGGCGTCGAGGTCGCCTGCGGCCTGATCGCCCTGCTCGCACACTTCCTCGACCAGGCCGTCGAACTCACCGAACCCGACCAGCAGAGAGACGGAGACACCTGATGGGAACGTGGGTCTTCCTGGCCGCCGGATGGGTCCTGCTCATTGCCCTGTACGGCCTGGTCACCAGTCGCAACCTCATCCACGCCATCGGCTGCCTGGCCGTCGCCCAGTCCTCCACCTACCTCCTGCTCCTCGCCGTCGGCTACCGCCGCGGCGCGACCGCCCCCGTCTACTCCGACCTCACCCCCGGAACCCGCCCCGTCGTCGACCCCGTCGTGCAGGCCCTCGCCCTGACCGACGTCGTGGTCGGCGCGACCGTCACCGCGCTGTTGCTCGCCCTCACCATCCAGTTGCGCAAACGGCACCACACCGTCGACCCGCAGGCCCTCACCGGCCTCAAGGGCTGACCGTGACCGAAGCAGCCCTGCTGCCGCTCGCGGTGGCCGTTCCCCTGCTCGGCGCCGCACTGCTCGCCGTCGCCGGCCGCAGACTCCCCCGGACCGGTTGCGACATCCTGGCCACCACCTGCGCCGGTGCCGAGGCAGCGTGCCTCGCCCTGCTCTGGGCGCGCACCGACGGGCGCCTCGTCACCGCCGACCTGGGCGGCTGGCCCGCCCGCCTCGGCATCGTGCTCGCCGCCGACCCCATCGGCGCCGGACTCGCGCTGCTCGTCGCCGTCCTGGTCCTCGCGGTCGTCGTCTACGCCTGGCGGTACTTCGACGAACCCACCGGCGAGCACGCCGGCGCCTTCCCCGCCCTGATCCTGCTGTTCGAAGCCGGCATGGCCGGCTTCGCGCTCACCGGCGACCTGTTCAACGCCTTCGTCTTCTTCGAACTCATGGGAGCCGCCTCCTACGCCCTGACCGGCTACCGCATCGAGGACCCCCGCCCGCTCCAGGGGGCGCTCACCTTCGGCATCGTCACCTCCTTCGCCGCCTACTGCTCCCTGCTCGGCATCGGCCTCCTCTACGCCCGCACCGGCGAACTCAACCTCGCCCGCCTCGGCCGGCAGCTCGCCGGCCACCACACCGACGTGCTGACCGTGACCGCGTTCGCCCTGATCGCCACCGCCCTGCTGGTCAAGGCCGCCGCCGTGCCGTTCCACTTCTGGCTGCCCGACGCGCACGCGGTGGCGCCCACCCCGGTGTGCATGCTGATGTCCGGCGCCATGGTCGAACTCGGCGTCTACGGCATCGCCCGCGTCTACTGGACCGTCTTCTCCGGCCCGGGTGGCATCCACCCCCAGGCCTTCCGCACCACCTTCACCGCGATCGGTGTGCTGACCGCACTCCTCGGCGCCCTGATGTGCTGGCAGCAGCGCCACCTCAAGCGCCTGCTCGCGTTCTCCACCATCAGCCACGTCGGCCTGTTCCTCATCGCCGTCGCCCTGCTCACCCCCGACGGCGCCACCGGAACCGCGGTGTACGTCGCCGCGCACGGCCTGGTGAAGGCCGCGCTGTTCGCCCTCACCGGTGTACTGCTGGACCGCTACGGGAGCGTCGATGAACACGGCCTGCACGGCAAGGCACGCGACCTGCGCACCGTCGGGGTGCTGTTCGTGGCCGGCGCCCTGGCCCTGGCCGGCATGCCGCCGTTCGGTACCGGCCTTGGCAAGGCCCTGAGCGAGGAGGCCGCCGGCCACTGGCAGCCGTGGCTGCCCGCCGTGTTCGTCGTGGCCTCCGCCGCCACCGGCGCGGCCGCTCTCCGCGCGGCCCTGCGGATCTTCTTCGGCGCCGGCCCGGCCCCACACAGCCGACCGGACGGGGACGAGACCACCGGCGAGGGCGAGGAACCCGAAATCCGCTCCCCGCAGCGCGCCTTGCCGCGAACCATGACGATCGTCCCGGCCGGTCTGATCGGCCTCGCCGTCCTCGTCGGTTCCCTACCCGCCATCCCCGCCGCCCTCGCCCGTGGCGCGGCCGTCTTCACCGACCCCGACGGCTACACCGCCGTCGTCCTCACCCACGCCAACACGCCGGCCGGACCCGTGCCGGCCGCGGACTGGACCGTGACCGGGATGCTGCTGGGCCTGCTGTCCGCAGCCGTCGCCCTCGCCCTGGCCACGGCCGCCCTCCATCGGTCCGCCGCCGACCGGCACGCGGCTGCCCGAGCCGTACGGGCGCTGCGCCGCCTGCATTCCGGACACCTCGGCGACTACCTCGCCTGGCTCGCCCTCGGCGTCGCGGTGCTGTGCGTCGCGATCGCCGCCCAGACCTGAATCCTCCCAGGGCCCTACAGCCGCTCCTCCATCCCGATGGCTGCCTTCAGATCCTCGTAAGCCTGACCGCGCTTGCCTTCACGCTGCTCCAGCATCGCCCGGACGATCGCATCCAGCCTGCGCTGGATGGATACCGTCCCCGGTGGGCCGCGGGCGCGGCAACACGCCACACGGTGCCCTCCGCAGGCGGCGGATCGCCATCAGCCCGTCGCCGTCGCCCACGGCGTTGCCCGCGGACAGGCGGGGCGGGAGGCCTCTGGGCAGCGAGGATACGGGGTGGGGGGTACCCCGATTGGCGTGGTGCCTCAAGGGTGTCGTCGAGGCCGGTCGAGCGGGCGACTCCGGTGGCCCCGGACGGTGGATTCCGAGCGCGGCGGGGCAGGATCACAAGCGGACAGCTTCCCTCGCGCGAGGAGGCCGGTCATGTCCCCCCACCACCGTCCGCTGAGGGCGTGCGCCTGTCGGGCCCCGCGGACCACGACCGCAGACCTGCTCGGGAGAGCCGGCAGCGCCCGCCTGGACGGCAAGGCCGACCATGATCAGCGCGGCGGGTTGGAGGACGCCTTGGCGCGCTCGGTCAAGGAGGGCATGCCCTGTGTGATCGTCGACTTGCCCCGTCTCCTGTCGCGCGACTCCACTCGTCTTGACGCTCTGCTCCCAGCGCGCTTCACCGTGTACGCCGCCGCAACCGCCCCGGTGGTGGCCGCTTCGTTCCCTCAGACCCGGCGCCTGCGGCAGATCACCGGCGCAGACGAGATCTTCACCCGTCCGCGACACCGTCCGCGCCCTCACAGACGCCGGTGCACCCTGCAGAATGAGGCCCGCCATGGACATCCCTGAACGCTACGCGATCACCCTGCCGGGCCCACCAGGAGCGCATCGTCCGCCCGAGATCGTCGTTGTCCACGCCACCGGCGACAGGACACCCGACGGTACCCCGATCTACGCCGACGACACCGGAGCCTTCCGGGTCGAGATCCAAGCCGGTGTGGCCAGGCCCCTGGACGTCGCCACAGGGCCGGGTCAGCACACCTGCCTGCGCGCCACCCCGCTGACCTGACCGCGGCATTGCCGACCAGGCGTGATCGGCATCTCCCGTTCGGGGTCGTACATGTCGTCGTCCGGGAAGCAGTCGTGGCGCATCCGAGCGGAAACAGCGGATTCAGGCAGTGGACCCCCCGGTCAAAGCCCCGGGGCGTAGGGGGCGATTCCGATGATGAGGATGTCGCGGTGCCCTTCGTTCCCGTCGTCGCCGAGGCGGACCGGGCCGACGTAGTGGCTGACGCGTCGGTCGTGGACGCCGTAGCCATCCAGCGGCTCGGTCAGCACGAAGCGGTCGTGGATCGCTTCCGGGGGCAGCGCGTCGGGTTGTCGGCCGGCGCTCTCCGGGGTGGCGATGACGTTCTCGCCGCCCTTCACGTTCCGGCGGCCGATCAGGTGGGCGAAGGTGAAGGTGGCCGGTGAACCGCCGTCCTGATGCAGGCAGTTCGGTGAGGACACCGCCTCCTGGTCCTGGTCGTGGACGCCGAGCGAGATCAGGTGGATGCCGACGTAGACGGGGACGCGGCGCAGGTCCTCCAGCCACAGGGCACGGTCCAGGTCGGCATGGACGAGGGCGTCGAGCAGCCGGTTGCGGTGCAGGGCTTCCGGGATGTCGGGCAGCCGGCGCCGCACCCGGGGGTACTCGGGGTTGTGCTCGTCCTGCCAGTACTCCGTGACGGTGCCGAACTCCTCGTCGGGGGTGCCCGGGATGTAGGAGAGCTCGCCGGTCCAGGGCAGGTGGACGGCGTGCGAGTAGCGGCGGAAGCGGTGGGTCTCACGGGCGTACGGATCCGGCGGCAGGTCCTGATAGGAGTCGGCGAGCCGGGTGAAGTCCTCGGCCAGGGCCACGGTGTCGATGCCGAGGTCGGCGGCGTTCAGGCGGGCGTACCCGTCACGGCGCACCCGCCCGCCGTGCTCCGGCGGGCGTCCGTGCTGCTCCGGGCTGTCGTCCATCGGCTTCTCCGGGCGTTCGCGGGTGTCTGTGGACATGGGTCCGCATGGCCTTCCGGCTTCCTTCACGCTGGCACACCCGTCGGGGGCGCGCCCTTGGGGGGTCCGCCGTACGGATGGCCGGGGCGGGACGGCCTGCGGGCTGGTCATGCAGGTCGAGAGGTCGTCCACGACCGCCGGCAGGCCGCCGGCCCGGTGTGCGGCGCGCTGGCGGTGGGCGCCGCTGCCCCGGGCGGCCAGCCGGTCGACGAAGGCGGTGACCCGCTCCAGGTCCCCCAGCTCCTCCAGCGCGGGGCCGATGTGCTCGACGAGCCGCCGTGCGCGTTCCGGGGCGGGCAGGACGCGTCCGGTCAGCGCGTCCGCTCCCGGCCCCGGCCAGCCGTCGCGGGTCGCGTACCAGTACGAGCCGCGCAACAGCTCACCGCGAAGCTGCGGTCCCTTGTCGCCGCGCTCCGCCAGGCGGGCGGAGGTCACCACCAGGCCGCGCACGACAGCCGCCAGGGCCACCGAGTCGGCGGACTCGGCCGGAACGTCCATGCACCGCACTTCCAGCGTCGGCAGGCGCGGGTGCGGGCGGGTGTCCCAGAACGGCAGGTCGGCGAAGGAGCTCCCGCCGACCTCCGCCATCGCGGCGGCGACGCGCCGGTAGTCGTCGAAGGACTCGACCCACGGTGGCGGTCCGAGGGAGGGGAAGCGCAGCCGCAGCACCGAGCGCCAGCTCGCGTACCGGGTGTCCCGTCCGGCGTGGAAGGGCGAGTTGGCGCTCATCTCCACCAGCAGCGGCAGCCACGGGCGCAGATGGTTGCCGACCAGGGCCGCCACCTCGCGGTCGGGCAGGCAGACGTGGACGTGCAGGGCGCAGACGGCGAAGTCGTCCATCAGGCTGCGGAACAGTTCCACCCCGTCCAGGTACCGGGGGTGGTGGCCCACCGGCACCACGCCGCCGCCCCCGATCACGGGCGTCGCACTGGGGCACACGGCCAGGCCCTCGGCCTCGGCGCACGCGGCGAGCTCGCGGCGCAACCGGGCCAGCTGGGCGGACAGCTCGCGCATGGTGGCGCACGGCGGTGTCCGCACCTCGACCTGGAGGTCCGTGAACTCACCGGACACCAGGTCCCCCAGCACGCCCGCGGCGCGGGCGGCCAGCCGCGGGCCCGCGGGAACCACGGCCCGGGACACGGGGTCCACGACGAAGTGCTCCTCCTCCAGGCCCACCGTCGGCGTCGGCCCCCGGCCACGGCCCGCAGTGCCTGCCACGGGCTGCCGGGCTCCTCGCGCGCCCGGGGCGCCGCTGCCGTCCACCTGACCAGAGTCCCTTCTCCCGGCCACGTCGGCATCACGGATCCGGGGTCCGGCCCGAAGACGAACGCTCGGGGCGGCTGGACGCGAGCGGACGCTCGGGACATGTCCCGGTACGAGCCGCCGTGCGGCAGGTGTGAATCGTGCCGGGCCGGGCAACCGCTCGGCATGCTGCTGATCCGCCCGCCCGGGGTCTACGCGCCCCAGGGCGACACCGAACTGCTGGCCGCCTGTGTGCGCCGGGAGCCGCTGGACGGCTCCAGCCGGGTGCTCGACCTCTGCACCGGGACCGGGGCCGTCGCGATCACGGCGGCGCGCAGCGGGGCCCTGGTCACGGCGGTGGACCTGTCCGCCAGGGCGGTGGCCACTGCCTGGTGCAACGCCCGGCTGCATCACGACCGGGTCCGGCTGCGCCGGGGCGACCTCCTGGCGCCGTTGCCCGGTGAACGCTTCGACCTGGTGACCGCGAATCCCCCGTACGTCCCGACGGACCCGGACGGCGCGGTTCCCGGCCGGGGCGCCGAGCTGGCCTGGGACGCCGGACCGGACGGACGGCTGGTCCTGGACCGGATCTGCCGGACGGTTCCCGGGGTGCTGGCCGAGGGCGGCGTGCTGCTGGTCGTGCAGTCCGCGCTCGCGGGCGTGCCGGCCACCCTGGCGCTCCTGCGCGCGGCCGCGCTGCGCACAGAGGTGGCGGCTCGGCGGCGGCAGCCCTTCGGGCCGGTGATGACGGCCCGGGCCGCCCTGTTCGAGCGGCTCGGAGTGATCCGGCCCGGCGAGCGCGAGGAGGAGTTGGTGGTGGTGCGCGGTGTCCGCGGGCGCTGATCGCTACGCCACCCGGGTGGTCGTCGTGCCGGGCGGCCCTCTGCTGGTCGAGGGCCCGGTGGAGGTGGTCCTCCCCGACGGCACCCGGAGGCTGTCCGAGCGCCCGGTGGTGGCCCTGTGTGCCTGTCGGCGCAGCCGCACGTACCCGTTCTGCGACACCAGCCACCGGCGGCACGGACGGCCGCTGCGGGCCCGGGAGCAGGGCCCGCGCGACTC